>CALCBO010000029.1 GCA_937897245.1 uncultured Caryophanales bacterium
ATAATACATCAACGTTGAGTATGACTGACTGGTATACAAATTATGGTCTTATAAAATCTGGTAAATATGTATGTGAAAATGCTGTAAATGATACATGCAGTGATTTGTGGTATGCTGTATCATCTTCAAATACTTCTATTTCATATCTTAAAGTAGTAGATAATTATAAATATGCAAAAGGATTTACATGGGATGGAAATAAGTATATACTTGATAATGATACTTCTGTAAGATTTTGGAATACAAGGGATAGTAACAATATAACTAACTTAAATAATGCTCATTATACTTGCTGGAATACTAGTGGTGAATGTACCAGTGTTTCTTATATAATTGACTATTATAGTGCCGATTATTCATTATTTTATATTAGTTTAACAGATGGAAAAAGTGTAGATGATGCATTGGAAGAAATGTTAAGAGTTGATAATGTTAATGCAATTAATTCTACTATAAAAAGTGGAATAGATGCTTGGTATAAGAAATTCTTATTAGCTTATGATAATCAAATTGAGGATACTATTTTTTGTGATGAACGTAGTATAAAATCATTAGGTGCTTTGAGTCCAACAGGTTTATTAGGTAAAACATTGTATTATAATTCCAAAAATGATGATTTGAATTGTTCAAATGAAACGGATAAATTTAGTGTTAGTAATAATAAAGCTAAATTAACTTATAAAGTAGGATTAATGACGAAATCAGAGATGAACATTTTAAATGCTGGTAGTGCACGATCAACAGGTTATAGGTATTGGCTTATTTCTCCTGAATCCTATGAACATTGGTATAGCTCAATTTCTGCGGTTACAAGTAATGGTGGTTTTCATGGAGAAAATCTTTCTTCTGAATTGGGTGTTAGGCCTGCTATATCTTTAAATCCAGGTACAGAATATTCATCAGGTGATGGAAGTATGGCTAATCCATATGTTGTTCAATAGACATAATAAAAGCAGTGTGTAGGCACTGCTTTTTGATTATTATAATTATTGTCTTTGATTGAATTTTAATGTTACTTTTATTTTAGTTTGTTGATAATTTGAATTAGTAGCGTAGGCTGTATCTTGTTGATTATTCATAGTTTCATTAGAATCTTCATTCCATTTAAAATAAACTATTATAGAAGTATTACCACTATTTTTTTGAATATTACCAGTAATTTTATTAACACTATCATAATTTTGGGTAACACCATTTTGTTGATATCTAGTTATTATTAAATCATCTAGAGGAGTATCTTCATGAATTGTTCCACTAATTTCGTAACTAAAGTCAACATCTACTTGAGCTGCATTAATTACAATTTCAAAATATCCAGTAGAACCAGGAGCTAGAACACCAGGTTTTACATATTGATTAGCATCAAAAGTAGGAGTTATATAATTGGTTAAAACTGCTTTATTATTAATTGTTTCGTTGTTTACTTTAATGTTCCAAGCAGCAACTGTTGTTTCAACATTAGCTTCAACTTGTTTTTTATATTTAGCATATGAAGCTTTAGATAAGTATAATAATGAAACAAAAGCAACAATTATAAATACTATTATGAATTGAATATCTTTTTTATTTTTCATATCATCACCTTGGTTTTATTTTATCATATTATTTAATAATTTTATATATATTTTTTGTAAAACTTTAGTGTAAAATAATATGTTTTTATTTATATATATTGATTTAATAAATAATTATCGTTATAATTGTTTATAGTAGATAATAATATAAGGAGTTAATGATTATGGCAAAGTCTAATTCAAAAAAAAGAAATACTAAAAGGAAAAGAGCAAAAAAGAAGGATGATAAAAGAAAAAAGATTGTAGTAATAATAATATTAATTTTATTTTTTGGTATAATTCTAACTTCATCAATTTATGCATGGTTTACAGCTAATAGAACAGTTACTGTTGAATCTATTGATGTTCAAGTATCTACATCTCAAGGTTTACAGATTTCAGCTGATGCATCTAATTGGAAATCTATAATAACTAATACTGATATTACTGGAGCTAATTGGACTGGTGTTTTAAATCAATTTCCATCTGGTGATAATGTTGCTGTTCCTATTTCAACTATTGGAACAGTAAATAATGGATTGATGGATATGTATAAAGGTAGAATTGAAACAGGTAGTGGAGGAGACAATGTAATAGTAGCTGAAAAATCAACCGAAACAAATGGTACAAGTGGAGATTTCGTAGCATTTGATTTATTCTTCCAATCATCTACTAGTCAAACAGTATATTTAACATCTAATTCAAATGTTATAGCTAAAGGAACTTCAACAGGTATTGAGAATTCTGCAAGAGTAGCATTTATTAAAGAAGGTAGTGTTTCCTATACTGCAACTCCTGCTCAAGCACAAGCAATTAGAGGAGAAGAAAGTAAATGGATATGGGAACCAAATTATGATGTTCATACAGCTTCTGGTGTTAGTAATGCTTTAAATGTTTATGATATTACAGTTGGACAAACCGGAGGATCTAAATTAGCTTATAAAGGTGTTAAAGCACCAATAGCTTCAGCTAACAACATTCCAATTAATAGTACAAATGGTTCGTATTTTGGAGATGTTACAACAATTGGTAGTTTAGCTTCTGGAATTCCTTCAAGTTCATATCTTAATGCATTTGATTTACCAGAAGGAGTTACTAAAATACGTTTCTATATGTGGATTGAAGGACAAGATGTTGACTGTGAAGATAGAGCATCAGGAGGACAATTGACATTTAATTTACAATTTAGTATAGATCCTAGTGCTACTTAATAAAATAAATTAATAAAGGACTTTTGAGTCCTTTATTGTTTATAAGAGTATTAATAATATAATTTTGTTTATACTATATATAGTATTTAATTACACTATTTTTTTCCTCTAAATAAAAAAATGTAAAATTTGTGTGTAAAATTGTACAATTTTAATTTTATGTATTGATTTAAAAAATATTTGTCGTTATAATTAATTTAAGCATAGTAGGAAAGAAAGGTGACATTGGTTAGTTAATATAAAATAAGACAGATGGTGGTAAGATGAAAAATGAAATAGAAGTGAAAGCACAGAAAGTATATAAGCGTGATTTGTTTAGGAAAATTATAAAGATAACTTTTTTATTTTTGTTTTTGGTATCGGCTATCCTTTATCTTGTTTTATATATAGCTTATAAAGGTGGGAAATTTACTGTTACTTTAGATAAGAATTTGTTGAATCGAAAGAATGTCTATTTGTCTGAAAGTGGTAAACTGAAAGATAAAGCTTTACAGTTATCAGCTGAGACTATACATTATATGGACAATATTTCTATTAAATGGTTACCTGCAGATATTGATGAGGGTGAAGGAGCACATAATGGAGATAATTATATTGCTTATTCATTCTATATCGTAAATGCTGGTAAAGAGCAGATTCATTATTGGTATGAAATAGATATTGATGATACTATTTTGAACGTAGATGAAGCTATACGTATTATGATTATACAAAATGGTAAATCAACTGTTTATGCTAAAAAAAGTAAAGTAACTGGACAGCCTGAAGATGGTACACAAAAATTTGTTTCTAAATCTATTGCTATTTTGGAACAGAGAAAAGATTTCAAACCTAAAAGTAAGGATCATTATACTGTTGTTGTTTGGATCGAAGGTGATGATCCTGAATGCAAGAATGATTTATTAGGGGGAGAGATTAAGATGCATATGGATATTACAGAAGAACATGTTCAGAAAAAAAATAATAAAAAAAGTAAAAGGAGTTAAAGATTATGGCAAATACTAATAATAATAATACGAGTACGAAACAAAGAAAAAGAAATTCAAGAAGATATTATTCTAAAAAGAAAGCAAGAAGAAGAAAAAAAGTATTAATTGCAGTAATAATGGTTTTCTTTATTGGTATAGTGTTGACTGCATCAACCTATGCATGGTTTACTGCTAATAGAACTGTTACAGTTCAATCTATTGATGTACAAGTTTCTACATCTCAAGGTTTACAGATTTCTGCTGATGCTTCTAATTGGAAATCTATTGTAACTAATTCTGATATTACTACTGCCAATTGGACTGGAGTTTTAAATCAACTTCCATCTGGTAATAATACTGCAGTTCCAGTTTCAACTATTGGTACAGTAAATAATGGTTTAATGGATATGTATAAAGGTACTATTGAAACAGGTACTGGAGGAGCAAATATTCTAGTAGCTGAAAAGTCAACTGAAACTAATGGTACAAGTGGAGATTTCGTGGCATTTGATTTATTTTTCCAATCATCTTCAGCACAAACTGTTTATTTAACATCTAATTCAAGTGTTGTAGCTAAAGGAACTTCTACTGGTATTCAAAATGCTGCACGTGTTGCATTCATTAAGGAAGGTAGTGTTGCTTATGGTTCTACTCCAGCTCAAGCTCAAGAGCTTAGAGGAGAATTAAGTAAGTGGATTTGGGAACCAAATTATGATGTTCATACTGCTGCTGGTGTTAGTAATGCATTAAACGTTTAT
>CALCBO010000030.1 GCA_937897245.1 uncultured Caryophanales bacterium
ACGGCATTGTATATTATCTTTCTGTGATTGCAGTATGCGTATTTTTAACGGTACAGTCAATTGTAAAGAGACGCTGGAATTAAGGAGGTGGAAAAGATGAAATTCAGAGAAAAAATAAAAAAGGATCCGTCGAAAAAGAAGGAAAAAAAGACGGTTCATTATATCAAGCTGATATCTTTGATGCTACATCACACTTAGATTTATCTGATGATGATATTGAATCATTATTCTCAACTATTGAATTAAGACCTCCTGGTAATGTTTTTACAAAATGATCTATACCTACTATTTTACAGATATTCCAGATTTCTTCTTCACTTAGTCTTTTCTGATTAAATTGAATATTTTCTTTTATTGTACCATTAAATAACCATGTATCTTGTAATACCATGACAAATAAATCATGAATATTATTTCTTTTTAAGTCATGAATAGATGCACCATCTATGATAATATCTCCTTCTTTAATTTCATAGAATTTCATTAAGAGATTGACCATAGTTGTTTTGCCAGCTCCTGTTGGACCTACGATTGCTATTTTTTGACCGGCTTTAACATTAGCACTAAAGTCATTAATAATAGTTCTATTATCATCATAGGCAAATTTTACGTGTTTAAATTCAATATTTCCTTTAGCATCTTGTATTTTTAATTTCTTTTGACATTCTTCTTCGTCACTTAATTCTTTCTCATCCATGAATTCAAATACTCTTTCACTAGCTGCTGCAATTGATTGCATTACAGTTAATGCTTGAGCAATTCTAGATAAAGGATTAGTAAATAATCTAATATATATCATAAAAGCTACTATTACACCAAAAGTTGTTTGATTATTCATAACTAATAAAGCTCCTACTACACAGACTGCAACATAACCAAAATTACCAATAAATATCATAATTGGTTGCATTATTCCAGATAAGAATTGGCTCTTAAGATTACAGTTATATAATCTATCATTTACTTTATCAAATTCTTCTAAAGCATCTTTTTCTCCATTATAAGCTTTTACTACATTATGTCCTGAATAAATCTCTTCAATATGACCATTTAGAGTACCTAATTCTTTTTGGCGAAGTGTGAAATATTTTTGACTTTTCTTAAGTAATAAAAATGAGAAGATAAAACCAATTATACTTGAAAAAATTGCAGTTAAGGCCATAATCCAATTAGTTACAAACATCATAACAATTGAACCTAAAAATAAAGTTAAATTAGTTACAAGAGAAGTTATATTATTACTCATATTAATACCAATTGCATCTACATCATTAGTAACTCTAGATAAGATATCTCCAGTTTCATGATTATCAAAGTATCTTAATGGTAAATGATTGATTTTAGTAATAATATCTGCTCTTAATTTCTTAGTATAACCATTAGCTACATAGGCCATTATTATACCTTCTAAATAAGTAAATACTGAATTTAGAATATAGATAATAGCTAGTATTAAAGCTGCTGTTTTTAGTTTATCCATATTTATTTTAGGTTCTATTAATTGTTTAATAGATTTAGGTGCTTTATTTAGATTTTTAATAAAATCTTCATTAGTTTTAGCATTACTCATTAGGCTCATGAATTCTTGCTGATCCTTGACAGTTATTATTACTCCATCAACTTTAAATTCATGAAAACTATTAGGTGTTCCATTATTACTAATCATTTCTTTTTTGATAGTCTCTATAACTTTAGTATTTGGTTTTATACCTTCACTGATAATATCGGTAAGAGAAGCTAATCTTTTAGGAGCTATAGTTGCGAGTGAGGCTGCAAGTAAGGCTAGAATTACTGATATTATTAGAAAGTAACTCCATTTTTCTAAGCTTTTAAATAATCTTATTAAAGTTCCTTTCATATCATCCACTTTTTCAGGTGGATTTGTTCCTGGTCTAGGCATTTTCTAATTCCTCCTCACTTAATTGCGATAAAGCAATTTCTTGGTATATCTGGCAATCTTTCATTAATTCTTGATGAGTTCCTACTCCTACACATTCTCCTTTATCTAAGACTATTATTTGATCAGCATTCATGATAGTACCTATTCTTTGAGCAACTATCATACTGGTAGCATTTTTTGTGTACTTCTTTAATTCTTTCCGAAGTAGAGAATCAGTTTGATAGTCAAGTGCACTAAAAGAATCATCAAATATATATATTTCTGGGTCTCTAGCGATAGCTCTTGCTATAGATAGTCTTTGTTTTTGTCCCCCACTAACATTAGTTCCACCACGTGCTATATGAGCTTTATACTTATTATCCATCTTTTCAACAAATTCTTTAGCTTGAGCTACTTTAATAGCTTCCTCTACTTTCTTTTTATTTGGCTTTTTATGTCCATTATCTCCATAGGCAATATTATCATAGACAGTTCCCGTAAACATAAAGGCTGTTTGGGGAATATATCCAATACGATTATTTAGTTCTTTTAAATCATATTCTTTTACATTTATTCCATCTACTAATACTTCTCCATCTGTTACATCATAAAGTCTTGGAACTAGATTAATTAAAGTAGATTTACCACTTCCTGTTGAACCTATAAAAGCTACTGTTTCTCCTTGGGATACTTTAAATGTTATATTCTTTAATAAGTATTCATCTGCATCTGGATATTTGAAACTTACATTACGGAATTCAACTGTTCCTTTTTCTTTAGTTTTTCCTCTAAATTCTCCAGAGATAATAGAAATATCTTCATCTAAGACTTCATTAATACGTTTAGCTGATACTTGAGCTCTTGGTAATACCATAAAAATCATAGTCATCATTAAGAATGATATTATAACTTGCATTCCATAACTTGAGAATACTACCATATCACTAAATACATTTATTTTATCCATAAGAGTACTATTCATGATAATAAAGGCTCCAACAACATAGATTCCTAGATTTTGAAAATGCATAACAAAGTTCATTACAGGATCCATTAGGGCAAAAGTCTTTTGAATAGTAAGATGAGTATTAGTAATATCATCATTTACACCTCTAAATCTTTTGTCCATAAATTTCTCAGCATTAAAAGCATGTACTACTTTAATTCCTGTAATATCTTCTCTAGTTACATCATTAACTTTATCAGTTAGTTTTTGGATTTTCTTAAATCTTGGAGTTACCCTACTAACTATAAATAAATTAGATATTACTAGGATAACTACACCAGTTGCGGTAACCATACTTAGTTGTCCATTTTTACCTACTATTTTTAAAAGAGCCCAAATAGCCATTATAGGTGATTTAATTATAATCATAAGTCCCATCGCTAAAAGCATTTCTATTTGCGTTACATCATTTGTTGTACGTGTAATTAAACTACTAGTTTGAAATTTTTTTATTTCTGCTAAACCAAACTCTTCTACTTTAGTAAAGATTCTTCTTCTAATATTTTTAGAGAATGAAGCTGATAACCATGATGTAAAATAACCAACTACAATAGTACAAATAAGACTACCTACAGCACATAAAATCATATAAAATCCAGCTGTTAGAATTTCATTCATAGTACTATCTTCAGTTTGTACAAGTTTAGTAATATCACTCATATATTCAGGCATTTTTAAATCTAAAAAGACAGAAAATATTACTAGGATTGTTACTATTAAAATGATAATTCTATCTTTTTTAGTTAAGTATTTAAATAGTTTAAACATGTTTATTCCTCCCTTTTAGCTAACTCGCATATTAATGATACATGATTGTTTTTATTTCGTCAACTAAAATTTAAAAGGCCACCTTGTTGGTGGCAATTATTTAAATTATTCACTTCTTAAAGCTTCTACTGGGTCTTTTTTAGAGGCTATTTTAGCTGGGATAAAACCAGCAATTACCGTTAAAAAGACACTTATTATTATTAAGAAGATAGCTCCAATTAATGGTAATCTTGAAATATTAGAAATATTTACAATATTTTTAATAATTATATTAATTGGAATATTTAGAATTATAGTAACTACAATACCTAGTATTCCAGCAGATAGACCTTCTATTAACGTTTCGGCATTAAATACTCTAGAGATATCTTTTTTAGAAGCTCCTATAGCTCTTAAGATACCTATTTCTTTAGTTCTTTCAATAACTGAAATATAAGTAATAATAGCTATCATAATTGATGATACTACTAAGCTTATTGCAACAAAAGCAATTAAGACACTACTAATAACATTAACAATAGACGATACAGAACTCATCATTATTCCAACGATATCAGTATATTCAATTTTATCTATTTCTTTCTTACCTTTATTATATTCCTTAATAATAGATACAATCTCTTCTTTTGAATCAAAATCTTTTGGATAAATTGAAATGATATCTGGATTATCTAATTCAGCAATTCCTAATTTTATTAGATTCTCTTCATATGATGAAGTCATATTTTCTGAATAACTTTTCATATATGAAGCTATTTCTTCACTACTAAGATTCTGCATAGCCATCATTTGTTCTTCATTTAAATTATTCATATCAAATGAAGATGAAGTTGTAAATTCATTTCCAGTAAAGACATTTTTATCTGGATTTTCTAGTTGTTCTTTGGCAATTTCAGTATCTCTTATTTTTTCAATTAGATGGGTCATTAATTCATGCTGGTATCCTACTAATCCGTAGTCTTTTCCTCCTCCTACAGATTCTGTGTCTTCTTGAACAATTCCTACAATTCTTACTTCTTCAGCATTCTTTAGTAATTCTTTCATGTATTCTTCATCATCACTCTTATTAATCCAAATACCTTTTTCTTTAACATAATAATCTGTGTTTAGAATAAGTTTAAACTTTAAATTAAGAATTTCTTCTGGAGTATATGAGTGTTCTTTGAAAGATACTTTATCACCTTTTGCCATCTTATTAAATTGGTCTTTTAAATCTTCTTGACTAAGAAGCCCTAAGCTGTATAATGTATAATCACTAATAGAATTATTAGGACCAACACTTAAAACCATTTCATGATAATCAGTAGGCCAATTACCAGCTACTAAATTATATTGTTTCTTAAATAATTCTTGGTTGTTGGTTAATTCATAGAAAACATCATAATTTGAAAGCATTCCACTATAGATACTAGACACAGCACTAGTACCCATTCCAATAGTATCTAAGACAGTTGTTGGGTTTACCCGAACTACTTTAGATGGATCATTTTTATATAGATTTAAGTTTACTTTGTAACTATAGCCTATGTCACTTGCATATTCCTTTATATCATCATTTTTATCAATGTATTCTTTAAACTTTTTCATATCATTGTGTTTAACTTCTTGAGACATTGATTCAAACATATCACCCATAATATTAACAGAATGGATATTATTATCATCATATTTTTTTGTTTTACGGCTTCCTGAGAGGGTTTGTATCATTGAGGACATATCTACGGAGTCTTTTTGAATACGTAATGGATAAGAACTTAGAGTATCTTCTTCTGTTTTATCAATATACTTTTGAATACCATTAGATAATGATAGTATTAAAGCTATTCCAATTATTCCAATTGAGCCTGCAAAAGCAGTAAGTATAGTTCTTCCTTTTTTAGTCATTAAGTTATTTAACGATAAAGTTAGGGCTGTTCGATAATTCATGGATGTTTTTTTAGTATGTTTTTCTTCTTCTATTAATATTTCTGCTTCTTCTTCTGAATTTTCTTCTATTTGTTTTGGAACTTTATTTCCATATAATTTTAGGTTTACTTTTTCAAAGGTAT
>CALCBO010000031.1 GCA_937897245.1 uncultured Caryophanales bacterium
CCCGGCATCTTTAACTGGAACTCCTGCGGCATCCCAAGCAGAAATAACCAAAGAGGAACAATCATAATTTGGATTTCCATATCTTGTATTTTGAGAATAACCATGGCTATCATCATCAGCAATATCTATAGCCCAATCCATTGCTTTATTTTTAATATCAGCAACATTTGTGGATAATGGCTTAATACTTTGTTTGAAATTAGAACCAACACTAGTTACTGAATTAGATCCATTAGAATCGGTATTTGAATAATCATTAGAAGCAGTATTTAAAAATGATTTAACACTTTCAATATTACCCGTTATATTCTGAAATTTTGTATTAGTATTATCAAAACCAGTAAGACATTCATTACAAATAGGTCCCTCAAAAATAGAGTTATCAGCTAATTCACCTTTATAACCATTTAAATTGTTAGAAGTGCTCTTAACCTCATTTGATAAAGCATCAGCCGAAGAAATTGCATTGTTAAAAATTTGATAACTAGATACTTTTGTCTTACCCATAAATATCACCTACTATAATATCATTATATCATGTAAAAAATAATAAATAAATAATCACTTTTTTAAGTGATAATAATTTTACAATAATTTATACTTTCTTTACATAAAAAAAGGACAACATTAATAATGTTAAGCACACATTAATAAGAATGTGATATAATCTAATAAAAGGTACAAAGGATAGATGAATATGGATGGTATAAAAATAACAGATTATTCAATTTTTGATAAAGCAAGCTCAACAACCAATACTTTGATAGAAAAAACTAATGAGATAAAAGGTATTCTTGAGAAGACTATATCTACTCTAAGTGAGAATTCAGTTTTTGAAGGACCAATTTGTAATGAATGTTTAAATAGTCTAAAAGAGGCAATCACAAAACTTGAATCAATTAATAGTAATTACGCAAATGTAAAAAATCACTTTAATGAAGTCTCTACAAAATATAAAAAAGGAGATAAGGAGGGCGCTGATAACGTTTTATCTGTAAGTTATGGTTCAAAAAAAGGTTCAGATACATCAAAAACTACTAAAGATAAAGAAGGTAAAACAGTAACCACTGATAAAACTACATCGAAAAATGGTTGCTCAGAAGAGGCTGAAACAATGATTGAAAACGCAATGGGAGTAATTGGATCGCCTTGGGTAACAAGTGGATATTATTGGTCTGGAGATCCTAATACTTCATATTTTACCTGTTCAGGATTAGTTGATTATGCTTTGGGAAGACCAGAACATTCTAGTTCACCTGAATCATTAAGAGATGAGATTGGTATGGAAAACCTAACAACAGATGTAAGTCAATTAAAAAAAGGAGACTTGGTCTTTTATAGATATGATACAGGACACCCTGATGGCTGGGGACATGTTGGTATCTATCTAGGTGATAATCAAATAATAGATTCTTCTACTGGAGGAGTACAAATAAGAGATGTAAATTACATGGAATTATTGGGTGGAGGAACCCTTGTATAAAATAATAATATAAGAGCAATTTATAAATTGCTCTTAATCTATATAAAAAGAGGATTTTTAAAACTACTAAATAATCCTCTATATTAATATATGAAAATATAAAATAAAAATACCAAAATTGTTAAAAATAATAATGTATGTTAAAATATAAAAAATAAAACAAAAGGAGAAAACATGGATAATACAGAAAATAAGAAAATATTAAATAATTATTTAGATTCAATTAATAACATATGGAGGGAACTTTGACGTCCCTAATAAAAAGTTAGAAATTAAAGAATTAGAAAAACAAACTGAAGATTCAAACTTTTGGAATAATCGTCAAAAATCAGAAGAGATTATTAAAGAGATAACTGATTTAAAAAAACAAGTTGCTGATATTGAAAACATCAAAACAGAGATTGAAACAAATTTAGAAGTTATAGAACTACTTCAAGAAGAACCAGACTCTGATTTAGCTAATGAAGTTCAAGACGCTATAAAAAGTATTGAAAAAAAACTTGAAGAATTAAATAACATTCTATTATTAAACGGTCCTTATGATAAGAATAATTGTATACTTGATATTCATCCAGGAGCTGGAGGAACTGAATCTTGTGATTGGGCCAATATGCTTTATAGAATGTATTTAAGATGGTGTGAAAAAAAGAATTATAATGTAACTCTTTTAGATTATCAAGCTGGTGATGAGGCTGGAATAAAAAGTGTATCTATTTTAGTTAAAGGTCTTAACGCTTACGGCTATTTAAAGAACGAAAAAGGAATTCATCGACTTGTAAGATTATCACCATTTGATTCCAATAATCGTCGTCATACATCATTTGCTAGTGTTGAAGTTACTCCTGATATAGATCAAGATATCAATATTGAAATTGATGAAAAAGATTTAAAAATAGATGTATATCGTTCTACTGGAGCCGGTGGACAAGGTGTAAATACTACTGATTCCGCTGTTAGAATTACCCATTTACCTACCAAAATAGTAGTAACTTGTCAAAATGAAAGAAGTCAAATTCAAAATAAAGAACAAGCTCTAAAAGTTTTAAAAAACAAATTATTATTAAGAAAACTTGAAGAACAAGAAAATGAAATAAACAAAATAAAAGGAAGTCAAGATAATATTGATTTTGGTTCTCAAATACGTAGTTACGTAATGCATCCATATTCCATGGTAAAAGATCATCGTACTAATACCGAAACTAGTAATGTTAACAAAGTCTTGGATGGTGATATTGATATTTTTATAGAAAGTAATCTAAAAAAGGGGATATAAAATGAATCTGTTTTCTAAAAATACTAATTTAAAAAGAGAATTTAAAAATGATTATAATACTATGCTAAAAAGAACAATTAATTTTATTGTTGGCTGCTTACTAATATCTTTAGCTTATAATATATTTATGGTACCAAATAGTCTAGTTCCTGGAGGAGTCGGTGGAATAGCTATTATTCTAAATAAAATATTTGGATTAAACTATGTAAGTGTAATTATAGTGTTAAATATAATACTATTAATAAACAGTTTTTTCTTACTAGGTATAGAAAAAACAAAAAAGTCTATTTTAGGAACAATTTTATTTCCACTGTTTATAAGTTTAACAGAAAACATAAATGTTTGGCTCCAATTTGATACTTCAAAAGTATTATTATCAGCTGTTTTTGGAGGTATTATTTATGGTTTAGGAGCAGGACTTGTTTTTAGAGCTGGTTTCACTACTGGAGGTACAGATATCATTAACCAAATAATATCAAAATATGCTAAAAAGAGTCTAGGAAAAAGTATGCTGATGAGTGATGGTTTAATAGTCTTATCATCGGGATTGTTCTTCGGAATTAATGGCATGATGTATTCCATTTTAATACTTTATATTATAAGCTTAATATCTGATAGAGTAGTATTGGGTATTTCCAACAGTAAAGCATTTTTTATAGTTACTAAAAAAGAAAATGAAGTAAAAGATTATATTATTAATAAATTAGGACACGGAGTAACAATTTTTAACGCGAAAAGCGGTCGTAAACAAATAGAGAAAAAAGTAATAATGACTATTCTTCCAACCAAAGATTATTTTCAATTAAAAGAAGGAATTAAAGAAATAGATAAAGATGTTTTCTATATAATAACTGATACTTATGAAGTGTTTGGAGGTGAGTAAAATAGATTTAATAAAAAATAAAGAAAAAATATTAAGAATTATATATATAACAATCTCAATTGTTTTAAGTTCAATTCTATATAATTTACTATTATTACCTCTTTGTTTAGTAACTAATGGAGTGCCAGGAATAGCTACTATTACCAACTATTTATATGGTATTGATCCAGCTATTATGATTTCTTTATTGTCAATAGCCTGTTGTATAATTAGTTTTATTTATCTAGGAATAGAAAAAACTACTGGTTCACTTCTAGGAACAATAGCTTATCCTCGTGCGGTTAAATTAACTTCTAATTTAAATGGGATTATAGACCCAAACACTGTAGATGTATTATTATTAGTAATATTTGCAGGAGTATTAAGTGGTATAGCTAATGGATTAATGTATAAAAGTGGTTATAGTAATGGAGGTTTTCCTATTATTTCACAGGTACTATTTGAAAAATTTAAAATATCAGTTGGTAAATCTAGTTTAATTATAAATGTTACTATTGTTTCTATAGGGGCATTATTCTTTGGAATAACAGATGCATTATATGCCATTATTTTCTTATATATCAATAGTATAGTTTTAGATAAAGTTCTTTTAGGAATATCTGATAATAAAGCATTCTATATCATTACTAGAAAAGAAAAAGAAATAGAAAAATATATAATTGATAATTTAAATCACGCTACTACTGTGTTTGATGTAAAAGGAGGATATCAGGATAATAACAAAAAAGTAATATTAACTGTTATTCCCTCAAGGGAATACTACAGAGTAACTGAAAACATTAAAGAAATAGATAAAGATGCATTCTTCCTTGTAACTGATTCATATCAAGTGGAAGGAGCTAAATAATTGACAAATAATATACAAAAACTATTAAAAAGTATTAGACATTGTTAGTCATATACTTTTTTTTTATGACAATTTATGATATAATAAATTAGCTAAGGTGGTGAATAATATAGATGGATTTAATCAGAATAAAAAATGTTGAAAAAAAATATAAAAATGGCGTAACAGCTATATATGATTTAAATCTAGCAATTGAAAAAGGCTCTTTTGTCTTTGTAATTGGTGGTTCGGGAAGTGGAAAAAGCACCTTAATAAAAATGCTCTATCGTGAGGAAAAACCAACAAAAGGACAAGTCATTGTTGGTGGTTTAGATGTTGCTAAGTTAAAAAATAAAAAAGTATATAAACTTCGTAGAAAACTAGGTATAGTCTTTCAAGATTATCGTTTGTTGCCAAAGCAAACAGTATATGAAAATGTTGCATTTGCTCTAGAATGTATTGGAGAAAGAAAAGATGATATTAGAATAAAAGTACTTAAAGCCCTAGAGGATGTAGGATTAAAAAATAAAGTTCATGAATATCCAGGTAATTTATCAGGAGGTGAACAACAAAGAGTAGCTATTGCGAGAGCTATAGTAAATGATCCAAAATTATTACTTTGTGATGAACCAACTGGAAATCTTGACCCTGAAAAAAGTATGGAGATAATGAAAGTACTAGAAAGTATTAATAAAATGAGAGGTACCACAATTATAATGGCTACTCATGATAAAGAAATAGTTAATAAAATGAAAAAACAAGTAATCACCCTAAAAGATGGTCACTTAGTTAAATTTAAACAGAAAGGAACATATGTAGAATGAAACCTTTAAGAATGTTAGGAAGAAGTATCAGAGATGCTTTAAAAAGTGTTATTAGAAACTTTTCTCTTTCACTAGCATCTATTTCTTGTATCACAATTACTTTAATTATTGTTTCAATCGCTATTATTGCTTCCTTCAATGTTCAGAATTTTACTAAAGAAATAGAAAGAGATATGACAATAGTAGTATTTGTTGATACCAAAGCTACTGAGGAAGAAGTGTCTAATATAGAAAAAGATATTAAAAGTATTTCTAATGTAGAAAAATATACTTTTCAATCAAAAAAAGATGTAAAAAAGAAAATGCAAGAAGAATCAGAAGTATTTAATACTGTACTAAATAATTGGGAAGATGAAGACAGTCCACTAAAAGACACTTTCCAAGTAAAAGTAAAAGAAGTGGAAGATATCAGAAAAACAGCTGAAAAAATAGAAAATATTGATAAAGTAGACGTTGTTAGATATGGAGAGGGAATGGTTGATAAAATGGTTAGAGCTTTTGCTTCTGTTGAAAAGGTAACCTATGGAATAGTTATAGCATTAATAATAGTAACAGTATTCTTAATTATAAATACTATTAAATTAACTATCTCCGCTAGAAAAAGAGAAATTGGTATTATGCGCCTAGTAGGAGCTAGTAATATTACTATTAAGATTCCATTTATAATTGAAGGAATGATTTTAGGACTATTAGGTTCTATAATTCCAATTATTATTACAACTTATGGATACTTAGCTTTTTATAAACATTTTGATGGATATTTATATTCAAAATTAATTCAATTAATAGAACCAGAACCATTTATTTATCAAACATCATTAATGATATTAATAATTGGTATATTAGTTGGTATGATAGGAAGTGCGGGAGCAGTTAGGAGGTATTTAAAGATTTAATGAAGAAGAAAATATTGCTAGTATTGATTATTGTTACAGTAATTATTTCTACTTTTACTTTTCCCTTAAATACACAAGCACAAACTATATCAGAATTTGAAGCTGAGGTAGAAAAATATACAAAGGAACTTCAAGCTAAAAAAGATAAGATTGCTAAAAATGATGCTGAAGTAGAAGAGATAAAGAAAAAGATTTCTAATATTGAAAGTCAAATAGCAACTACTGAAGAGGAAATAAACAATCTACAAGCAGAAATAGATAAGAGCAATCAAGAGATAGAAAAGAAAAGTGCTGAAAGTAAGCGAATTATGGAATATTATCAAATATCTAATGGTGATAATGTTTATTTAGAATATGCCTTTGGAGCAGATGATATTACTGATATGATTTATCGTATGTCAATTGTTGAACAACTTACAGAATATAATGATAAAATAATGAAAGAACTTGATGAATTGATAAAAAAGAATGAAAAACAAAAACAAGAATTACAAGAAAAAGAAAAACAATTAGAAAGCTTAAAATCAGAATTAGAAAGTGAAAAAGAAAGAATTAATGCTGATACAAAGTCAATAAAAGAAACAATGCCTGGTGTTGAAGACCAAATAAAAGCTGCTAAGAGTAATGTTAATTATTATAAATCATTAGGCTGTGGAAATAACGAAGAAATAAGTGCTTGTCAATATAGAATTGAACAAAGTAGAAAATCATCTTCATCATCTGGTGGAGGTGGAGGAGGTTCTGTTCCAAGTACTAATGGATTCTTCCGTCCAGTTGAATATGGTTATATTACTCAATGGTATGGAGGATACGGTGGTCATATGGGAGTAGACATTTCCAGCAGTAATAAAACAATAGCTATTTATCCAATCGCAAATGGTCAAGTATTCTTTAAAGGATATGATAGTTATGGAGCTCTAGTAGTAAAAATTAGACATAATATCGGTGGTAGTTACATTTATTCTACTTATGCTCATATGTCTAGTTTTGGAAGTATTTCTGTAGGACAAAATGTTGATGCTAACACGAAGATAGGAAATATGGGATCTACTGGTTGGTCTACAGGACCTCATTTACACTTAGAAATAACTAGTTGTGATTGGAATAGAGGAGGAGGTTGTACTTGGTATTCATACCAAAGAAGTACTATAAACCCAACTCGTTATGTTAATTTCCCATCTAGTTGGAATAATCGTTAAGACAAACAAAAAAGTTTGTCTTTTTTGACGAATAAAGTTTGATATGTTATAATACCCACACACAAAGGGGGGATAATATGTCAATCTATCAGGATGCGATTACAGAACTACGAAGAGAAGACAGTACTTCAGAACTATATCGTTTTCAAGGAGCTAATAGTATTGAACATTTTAATTTACAAACTTCTAGTTTCAATAATATTTCTCCTTCTAAAGATAGTTATGTATATTTTTCAAGTTCAAAAGATCATCATAAATATTTTACTGTCAAAAGAATAAAGCAATTTCTAAATCAAGTTGTTTTAAAAGATACTCCTTATCAGTTAACTAATCCCCAATTAGCTACTCCAGATAGTTATCATCACATAAAAGATCTAATTATTAATAGTGATAAAATCAAAGATTTATACAGTGTAAGATTAATAACAGATATCAATTTTAGAAATCTAATACAAGATAATTATTCATTTCAAAGAGAAAAGCATCATAATAAAACGATAGAAAGAGTAGATAGACGTGTCTTTGGAGGAGGATATGGAATTACTGAAGAATGGAAAGAGTTATTAACATATTTAACATATTTTTATGCATACCGAAGAATAAATAGAGAAGACTTAATTCAATTATTAACTAATATGTGTAAAAGTGGAAGAGTAAATAAAAAAGATAATTTAAATTTTATTATAGAAAAAACAAATCAATACCATGTTGATCTTAATCAAAGTTTAGAGAGCTCATTTACAAAGTATAAAATAAGACAAGCTTTGGAAAGAATCGTTGAAAAAGGTATGACTTCATCAGAAAGTGAACTACAAACAGTACCAGAAGAAGTAATAAAGAAAACAATTGAAAATTACGAAAAAAGAAAAGAAAAAATTCTAACAATATTTAATAAGTAAACTACTAGTGTATTTTAGAAAAAACTTTTACTACTTATAATATTAACTCGTAGTAAAGGGAGAAATAATATGAATTCAGAAAAAAC
>CALCBO010000032.1 GCA_937897245.1 uncultured Caryophanales bacterium
CAATGTAGATGATAAAGTAATTAAAGCTAATGATGTTGATGCAGCATTTGAAAAACATATCCCAATCGCAACTAAATTAGACAATAATAAAGTAGAAATAAGAGTAAATCATGTAATGGAAGAAAAACATTATATTGAATGGATTCTAATAGATTATGGTAATAAACAAATAATACAACATCTTAAACCTAATGATGATCCAGCAATTATAGTTGAATATCAAGATAATATGAAAGCCTATAGTTATTGTAACTTACATAGTTTATGGTTAAATGATAAGATATAATAATAGGAGGAATAAATGAAAAAAAATATTATAATTTCCTTAGCATTAATAGTATTATTATTAATAATTGTATTAATGACTGTATTACTAAAAAATAATAAAAAAGTAGATAGTAGTTATGATTTCAAAGTATATTTTTTTAAAGCTGGTAAGGCTGATGCTATACTAGTATCTAAAGAAGATAAATATATTTTAATTGATACAGGAGAAGAACCATTAGGTAAAGAAATATTAAAGTATTTTAAAGATAATAAAATAGAAAAATTAGAAGCTTTAGTTATAACTCATTTTGATAAAGATCATGTTGGTGGAGCAGCAGAAGTAATTAAAAATACTAAAATAAATAAAATACTTCAAAGTAATGTAGCTAAAGATAGTCAATACTATAATAATTATCAAGAAGCTGTATCTGAAAAAAAACTTATTCCAATAGCTGTATTAGGTAATTTTGATTTATCATTTGATGATTTAAAAATAACAGTTAATGGACCATCAAAGATATATGAAAAAAATGAAAGTAATAATTCATCATTAATAGTTTCAATAGAAAATGGAGATAATAAATTCTTATTTATGGGTGATGCAGAAAATGCTAGAATTAAAGACTATGTAAAAGAAAATAAAGAACAATATGATTTTATTAAAATACCATATCATGGAAGATATTTAAAAAGATTAGATAATCTACTTGATACTGTAAAACCTAAATATGCTGTTATGACATGTTCTTCTAATGAAGGATGTGAGAATGATACTATTAAAGAATTAAGAAATCAAAATGTTAAATATTATTCAACTAAGAATAAAGATATAACAGTATATTCAAATGGCAAAAATATTATTATAAAATAAATAGTAAGGAACATATTTAGATTTGTTCCTTATTTTTGTTTACATTTACTAATAATCTTTGTATTGAAAGATAATAATACATATACTATAATAAATATATAGTAATCGTATATAGGATAGTGATTTTAAACATGTTTTCAAGAAAGTTTTCTAATACAATTCGTAAAAAGAAAAGATTACTTATTAGTCTTTTAACTCTTTTAGTATTAACTTTAGGTTTAGGTTATTCAGCTTTTTTAAGTGACTTTTCTTTTTTAGGTTCTCTAGATGTAGCTGGTTATATGGAACCAACTCTTTATAACGTCTTAAGAAAAGAAGCAGTAACAGGAGGACTAGCTAGAAAGTATACTGGAGAACATGGAGATAGTATGGATTCAACTAAATCAACAGAAGATATTTATCAATGGATTGCCTCAAATAACATAGAATATAAAGAAATAATGGAGAAAAACAATGTGATATTTGCTGATAAATGTTGGCAGATGATTAGAACAACCGATACTGGTGGAGTAAAGATGCTTTATAACGGAGAAGCAGAGGATAATAAATGTCTTGATACTAGAGCAAAACATGTTGGTTATAATAATAATTCTATAGAAACAATTAATGATGATTATTGGTATGGAACAGATTATACATATGATGAAACAAATAATGTTTTTCAAATAAGTGGAGATACAGAACAAACTACCTGGAATGAAGAAAATGTTGCAAGTTTAATTGGAAAATATACATGTAAAGGAATATCCGAAGATGATACATGTGAGACGCTATACTTAATAAAATCATATTCCAGCTCTACCTACGCTAATGTTTTAAAAATAGATGCCAATTCAAATTATTCTGTATATGGCTCTTTACCGTTTGATTCTGGAAGTAATTCAATGAGTAGTATAGGGTATATGTATGGTGATACATATTATAGACATAGTGATTTGACTTTTCTCTATAAAACTACTACTTCTCGAAGGTATCAATTTGCTTATACTCATCATGCACCATCAGCCTCTCATTATTATTCAAAAACAATATCGTTTGATGGAACTAATTATACTTTAGAAACCCCTATATTAGGAAGCGCAGTCCCCAATGGAGACTTTTCTGGTTATTATACTTTTATAGACAACTCAATTACCGGTTCAACTCCTTATTTTTTAATGGGAAAGGATAGTAGTTCTGATAAATATTGGATTATAGATTTATCACCTTCAGAACCACTAAGTACATATACACTATTACTCAGTGATACAGTAACTGACAATGGAGATGGTACATATACACTTAATCAAAATAATCTAATTACTGTTACACCAGATGATTGGTATAAAAATTATGCAAATTATAATAATCACTATTCTTGTGGAGATGCAACCACTACTACATGTGAAAATCCAATTTATATCTTCAGTACCTACTCAAATGGATATGAGAATTACACTGGAAGAAAAATAGTCCTTGGAAAAAGTAGAGATGGAACGACCTTATTAGATACTATTAGAATAAGCCAAAGCTATTTATTTACAAATTCAGATGATTATTTAGATTATAAATATACTTGTGATACAGACAGTAATATCTGTACTGAAGAAAATCTATTATTAATTGATTCCTATAAAGATAATGGTTGGGTTCTCGTTAAAAACCGTTACTATGGCTCAAGTCTTTCCTGGGATGGTACAAATTATACATTAGTAGATACTGTTGGTATTGAGTCCTATAATAATTCAAATGATAAAGCAACTCACCATTATACATGTAAGGATGGAAGTGAAAAAACATGTTCCGTTATTGCTTATGTATATGGTAATGGTCAAAATGGCGATAATAAATACTTAGAATATATCGAATTAAAAGATGGTGTTACCTCCATAAATCAAGTTTTAGATAATATGTTAAAAAAGAATGAACATGATTCAACAATAAAATTTGGTGTAGATGCCTGGTATAAAAAATATTTACTATCATATGATGATTACATTGAAGATACTATATATTGTAATAATAGAATAATAAGTGATAATGGAGGTACTTGGGATGAAAATAGTCGACTTGGAGCAACTATTTATTTTGGTTCACTTCGTGGTTCAGATGGTTTAATTACCTATAATACAGATTTAAGTTGTACTAATATAACAGATAAATTTAGTACTTCCAATAATTATGCAAAATTAACATATAAAACAGGATTAATGACAGCCTATGAAATGATGTCTTTATATTGGAAAGGGAAAAATACTGGTGTTACATACTGGCTTGGTACTCCAGAATTCTATCTAGGAACAGGTCATAATGTAATAGTAGGTCCGGGGGGGAATTATAGTAGTTCTACATATCAACCTATGGATTATTCAATTAATTATTCCAATCTTGACAGGAGTTTAGGAGTAAAACCCGCTATTTCTTTAAAATCAAATATAAAATTTAATGATGGTAATGGTACTAAAGAAAGCCCTTATTATATTGGTGAATCATATAATATTACCAATAATAATAGTCTTTTTAAGATAAGAAAAAAAGCAGCACCAGGCTACACAGTAGAAATAACCAATCCTGATTATGTTGTGACTTCATTCAAAGTAAATGGTACCTTAGTTGAAGGAGATAGTTTCATAATGCCAGAAGAAGATGTTGAAATTACTGACATAACTTATACAGATGCCTATTATAGTATTATTAATTCTGATGAGAGTATAAATTTACCAACCACAGCTAGATACAAAGATACTATTAAATTAACTGGAGATGGAATTTTTATAAAATCATTTAAAATGAATGGGGAATTAGTAAATGGTGATACTTTTACTATGCCATTACAAGATGTTGTAATAACTGATATTGTAAAAGCCTATGGTATAGAATCAGCCCATAATGCCTATGAGAGTAACCTTGATAATTACGTCTATTACGAAAACACCTTTGAAGGAGCTATAGGTTTAAATGTAACTTTAACATATCAACTATATAATTATTACAATGATTGGGTTGCTTTATATGATAATAGTGGAAAACAACAGCCTATAGGTAATATAAAATATAGTAGCACAATTCTAACTACAAAAAATATCATTGTTAATGGAGATTACCTTAAAATAATCTTTAATACAGATAGTAGTGTAGATGATTATTATGGTTTTAAAGCTGAAATAATACCGATTTACGAAGGTTATAATATTACCTCTCAAGATACCGATATCGTAGTCCAAACAAAAGGTGTTGAAGGAGCGAAAATTCCAATAAAACAACCAGGATATGTAATTAATTCTTTTAAATTAAATGGAGAATTAATAGAAGGTAATGCTTTTATAATGCCTGATGAAGATGTTGTTATTTCAGATGTTGTAAAAGTATATGGTACAGAATCAGAACATAACAATTATGAAAAAAATATTAATAATGAAGTATATTATGAAAATACTTTTGAAGGAGCAATTGGCCTAAATGTTACATTAACATATCAATTACAAGGTTTTGATTATGTATATTTATATTATCATGCACCAGACTTTCCTGAAGAGTATAAAAGATATAATGGATATACATTAAAAACAGAAAATATTGTTTTAAATGGAAACTATTTAAGAGTTTCATTTAAATCAAATGATTATACAGGTTCATATTCATATTATGGCTTTAAAGTTGAAGTAACACCAATCTATGAAGGATATAATATATCTTGTTCAGATGAACATTTTAAAGTACAATCTAAAGCTATTCCAGGAGCAACTATTCCAATTAAATTAGAAGAAAATGGATATTTTCTGGATTCATATAAAGTAAATGGAAATCTAATAAATGAACAAAGCTTTATAATGCCTGATGAAGATGTAACTATTACTGATATAGAAAAAATAGCTGGAACTGAATCTGAACATAATCCATATCCAAGTAATCTTAATAATGTAGTTTATTATGAAAATACCTTTGAAGGAGCTATTGGCTTAAACATAACTTTAACATATCGAACGGAATCTACATATGACTGGATATATCTTTATGATAGTAGTAATGGAAAACCTATAGGAAATAAGAAATATGGAAGTTCAACCTTAACAACTGAAAACATTACTATTAACGGTAATTACTTAAAAGTAACTTTTAATACCAATAATAGTAATAATAATTATTATGGTTTCAAAGTAATAATTACACCAATATATGAAGGCTATAATATAACTTGTACTGATAATGATATAAGTATTCAATCAAAAGCCATCGCTGGTCTTTCTATTCCAATAAATCATGATGGTTATATAATAAAGTCATTCAGATTAAATGGAACACTAATTGAAAATGCTGATACTTTTGAAATGCCAAATGAAGATGTCTCAATTACTGATGTTGTGAAAGTACATGGAGTAGAATCAGAGCATAACCCTTATTCAGCTCATCAGAATAACGTTGTTTATTATGAAAATACATTTGAAGATGCATTTGCATTAAATGTAAATATAACGTACCAAACTGATGCTTATGGTGAAGATAAGATAATGTTATATGATAGTAATAATGGTCCACCTATAGGAAATAAAATATATAAAAATAGTACTTTAACAACCGAAACAATTACTGTTTATAGTGATTATTTAAAAGTAGTCTTTAATACCGATGGAAGTAATAACAATTATTATGGCTTAAAAGTAGAAATAACTCCAATATATGAACAAGGATATTATATTACTTCATCTAATAGTAATATTAGAGTACAAACAAGAGCCTATGCTGGTGATACAGTACCTATATACCATGAAGGATATTTACTTGAATCATTTAAATTAAATGGATCATTAGTTAATGGTGATAGCTTTATAATGCCTGAGGAGAATGTTGAAATTACAGATGTTGTAGGTGGTTATGGAGCTGAATCAGAACATACACCATATCCAAATAGTCAAAGTAATGTAGTTTATTACGAAAATTCTTTTGAAGGGGCTATTGGCTTAAATGTATCTTTAACATATCAGACACAGGGAACATCATATGATTGGATATATCTATATGATAGTAATAATGGAAATCCTATAAATAATAAAAAATATGGAGGAACCACATTAACAACAGAAAACATTGTTATTAATGGTAATTACCTAAAAGTAATATTTAATACAAATTCAAGTAATAATAATTATTATGGATTTAGAGCAGAAGTAACACCAATCTATGAAGGGTATGAAATAACCTGTTCAGATGAAAATATTAATGTTCAATCACAAGCTATTCCTGGAGCAATAGTTCCAGTAAAACTAGAACAGGTTGGATATATAATTAAATCATATAAAGTAAATGGAACTTTAATTGAAACAGATAAGTTTGAAATGCCAAATGAAGATGTTGAAATTACAGATATCGTTAAAGTATATGGAGCAGAATCTGAACATAACCCATATCCAAATAGTCAAAATAATGAAATATATTATGAAAATACTTTTGAAGGAGCTACAGGTTTAAAAATATCTTTAAAATATCAAACAGAAGGAACATCATATGACTGGATATATTTATATGATAGTAGTGAGGGAAATCCTATAAACAATAATAAGTATGGAGGAACTTCTCTAAGAACAGAAAATATAATTATTAATAGTAACTATTTAAAAATACTATTCAGAACAGATGGTGCTACCAATAATTATTATGGATTTAGAGCAGAAGTAACACCAATCTATGAAGGATATAATATTACTTGTAATGATAATGATGTTAATGTCATATCAAAGGCCATTAGTGGTTCAAAAGTACAATTGACACTAAATCAATCAAATCAAATAATTAAATCATTTAAACTTAATGGAACACTAGTAGAAAATAATTCCTTTACAATGCCAAGTGAAGATGTTGTAATTACTGATGTTGTTAAAGTCTATGGAGCAGAATCTGCTCATAATGGTTATCTAAATGATCAAAATAATGTTGTTTACTTTGAAAAAAGTTTTGAAGGAGCAATTGGCCTAAATGTATCTATAAAATATCAAACACAAGGAACATCATATGATTGGCTATACTTATATGATAGTAATAATGGAAAACCTATTGATAACAAAAAGTATGGAGGAACAACCCTAACAACGGATAATTTGGTTGTCAACAGTAATTATTTAAAAGTAGTGTTTAAAACAGATAGTTCTGGAAATGAATACTATGGTTTTAGAATGGAAGTAACTCCAATTTATGAAGGATATAATATTACTTGTCAAGAAGAAGATGTTAATGCTCAATCAAAAGCAGCATC
>CALCBO010000033.1 GCA_937897245.1 uncultured Caryophanales bacterium
AATCATCAATAACCTTAAGCTCAGAACCCCCATCTACCGCCCCTTAGCAGCTTACGGCCATATGGGCAGAGAAGAGCTTGGCGTTGAGTGGGAAAAGACAAATAAGGTTCAGGAGCTTTTAGAAGCTGTAAAATAATATATTCTCAGGGAGGGTAATTTCGTTGGAAATTTAACCCTCCCTTTTTTATACCGATGTGAATAATGAGTAGCGAAAATATGCAGAAACCATATAAATGGTATTGACAAATCTGCAAAAAAATAAATAAAATATAATCAGAGAATATATTAAAATCACTGAAGAAAACGGACACTGAGAGAAATGCGTATCTTGCAAAGAAAAAAGAAATGTATGAAGCTTATTTAAAAGAATGGTATAAGCTTGGACTTACTACTATTACTATTTCAGTTGTTAGTGAGAAGAAGGAGATTAATCAGAATAATTATTTTGGAAATAAGGGAGAATATATTGATTTAGTATCTTTAATTAATTATCTACATAGTTTGAAGTTTTGTGTAAGATTAACTTGTGTTTGTTGTAGAGGGATGATGGATAATAGAGAAAAGGTTAAGGAGTTTATTGATTTTGCGAGGAAGAATAAGGTGGAACAAGTTACTTTAAGACCAGTAAATGATGAATATCAAAGAGAATCTACTCATTTATGGATATTAAAAAATAAATTAACAGAAGATAATAAAGAAGATATTAGAAATTATTTAGAAGAAGTTGGTACTAGATTATTAGTATTAGAGCGAATTGGAACTATTTATGATGTAGAGGGTCAGAATGTAATGTTTTCTGTACCATTAACTAAATATACTAGAGATACTAATCCAGAGAATTTAAGAAATTTGATTTTCTTTCAAGATGGACATATTAGATATGAATGGGAAATGGAAGGAGGAATTCTATTATGAAAGTTTATAATAAAAAAAGTGAGAAACCAATGTGTTTAAAATTAAAAAATGAGATTGAAAAAATTAGAAAAGAGAAGAATTTTAAAGTAGAAGAATATGTTTTAAAAAAAGCTGAGTTATTAAATAGATATATGAAAAAATATAATTTGAAAGCTTGTGTAGTAGCAGTTAGTGGGGGTATTGATTCAGCAGTTGTTTTAGCTATTGTTAATTATGCTTATAGAATGGTTGATTCACCCATTGAGAAAGTTATTCCTTTATTGTTGCCAATTATGAACTCTACAGGAGTAACTAATCAAGATGAAGCTACTAATAGAGGATTAGAATTATGTGAAGTTTTAGGCTTAAAACCATATATAGTTGATTTAACAAGAATTAATAATGTTATTAGAGAAGATTTAGAAAAAGTAGTTGGGATAATAGGAGAAGATTGGGCTATTGGACAACTTGGTCCATATAGCAGAACACCTATTTTATATTACACAACTAGTTTATTATCACAAATAGATTATCCAGCTATTATTTGTGGAACTACAAATATGGATGAAGGTACGTATTTAGGTTATATTGGTAAGGCATCTGATGGAATGGTAGATGTTCAAATAATATCTGATATTCATAAATCAGAAGTGTATCAAGTAGGAGAATATTTAAATATACCTAAGTCAATTATGGAAGTAACTCCTAGTGGAGATATGTATGATAGTAGAGATGATGAAACGGTATTTGGAGCTAGTTATGATTTTGTAGAGTTGTATTTAAATTATTTAAATTGGAATAAAGAAAAACAGCAAGAATTTTTATTAAGTTTAAAAGAAGAAGAGAGAGAACAATTTGATTTTTATGCTAGAAATTTAGAAAAATTACATAATTATAATTTACATAAATATGTGGGTGCAAGTCCAGCCATTCATTTAGATTTATGGGATAGTTCTGTTAAGAATGGTTGGGAAGGTTATTATGATAAATTACAGAAAATAATGAAATAGTAAGTAAGAGAGGAGTTTTAGATGAAAAAGTTACTGTGGGATGAATTAGGATTAACTAGTAAATTTATGCGAGAAGAAGTAGATTTAGCATATCAAAATAAAAAAGAGAAAACTCCTAGAATTACTTTAGCTTGGAAAGTACTAAGAGATAAATATTATGGAGAATTATACCGAGAATATAGGGATGAAGAATTACTTATTAAGGCAGGCTTTTTAGAAGATAAATTATGTTTTGAAGAAATGAATTATGAAAAGCTTAATTTATTAGTTACTCCCTTTGATAAATTAAAAAAAGGTAAATATAAAAAGCCTGTTGTTTTATTATCAACAGGAGGATTTTATCCAATTCATGAGGGACATCTTTTAATGATGGAGAAAGCTAAAGAAGAATTAGAAAAAGATGGTTATGTTGTTATAGGAGGATACTTATCTTTATCACATGAAGAGTATATTTCTACTAAACCATACTATGTTTGTGATCAATATGAAAGAATAAAAGCTGGGTGTGAGGTATTAAAAGATAGTGATTGGATAATGATTGATCCATTTGAATCATTATATGTTAAAACAACAATTAATTTTACTACTGTTATAGAGAGATTAGAAAAGTATTTAAGAAAATATGTAGATGAAAAGATACAAGTAGCTTATGTATTTGGTGGAGATAATGCCTATTTTATGTATTGTTTTTTAAAGAAGGGAATAGGTATATGTTTAAATAGAAGTGGTTATTCTAAAGAATTCTTAGAAGTTAAGAAAATAAAGAATAATAGAACGTATTTTATTGATAATATAGATTATATTAACTTATCATCTAGAAATATAAGAGAGAAGATTGTTAGGAAAAAGATTATTTATAATGGTAATTATTTAATTAGAAATGAAGGATTATTACCTTTATTAAATATTATTAAGAAAGATAATAAAATACTTGGAGAATTACAAAAAGAATTTTTAACTAAAATGTGTTCTTTATTTTATAATAGTTTTGATGGTAATATTAAGATTAAAGTAATGGATATGGAAAAACAATTAAATAGAGCTAGAGAAGAATTAAGATTAAAAAAGACTATTAATTTAGATAGTTATTATCGGGGAGATTATAATATAGAGTTATCTAGATTGTTTGGAATTAGTTCTTATCAAGATAAGTATATTTCATTAGTTGGAAGAATGGGATGTGAGAGTTTAAATAAGCAATTAAGTAAAATAAAAAAAGGTAATTATACTTTAGTAGATGATGATTCTGTATCAGGTAATACTTTAAAAAATGTATTAGAATTATTAGATAAAGAAGTTATAGTAGAAGATGTTTATTTATTAGCTAATACAATGAATGAAGATATTTTTGATATTGTAGATTTAAGGGATTTTTTAATTGGCGTTAAAGATAGTGGATTAGTAGTAGAATTACCTAATGGAGTAATAACTAGAGCTCCTTATGTACTTCCTTATGTTAATTTAGGTACTAGAGCTAGTATTCCAACTGGTTTAGAAAGAGAGTTTTCAATTAAAGTATGGGAGTATAATAAAGAATTCTATGAAAAATATGATAGTAATATATGTTTAGGTGATTTAGATAATAGTTTTATAATATTAATGGAATATGTTGGTTTTAAAAAGAATGATAGTATAATAGATATATGTAAATGGCATATAAAAAATTTGACATAGATGTGATTTTATGGTAGAATCTAGATGTTTGACGCCTCATGCTCAAACCGCATTGAAAAGGTAAAAACGAATCTTTCGTACCTTAAGAGCGAGTCTTAAGTTAAAAAAAGGAGGTAAATATATGAAAGCTGTCATTAAAGTTGGTGGTAAACAGTATTATGTTAGTGAAGGTAGTGAAATCTATGTAGAAAAAATAGATTGTCAAGCTGGTGATACTGTTAATTTTGATCAAGTTTTAATGCTTGATTCAAAAGTAGGAAATCCTTATCTTACTAATGTTACTGTTCAGGGTGAAGTTGTTAAGAATGGTAAAGCTAGAAAAATTAAAGTTTTCAAGTATAAATGTAAAGATCAATCTAACCGCTTAACTCAAGGACATAGACAACCTTATACATTAGTTAAAATTACTAAAATTAATGGGTAGTTTATGATTCAAGTTAAAGTAACAAAAGAACATGCAAAATATAAAAAAATAATGATACTTGGACATGCTTTATATGATGAGTATGGAAAAGATATTGTATGTAGTGCATGTAGTAGTATAGTAACAACTACAGTAAATGGAATACTTGCTCTTGATAAAGGGAGTTTAAGTTATATGGTTAGTAAAAAGGGTATGTCTATTGATATTAAAAATGATGATCAGACTACTCAAATACTAATTAATAATATGGTTAGTCTTTTAAAAGAACTGGAAAGTAATTATCCAGAGAATATTGAAGTAAAGTAAGGAGGAGAATTATGAATTTATTAAAGTTAGATATCCAATTGTTTGCACACCATAAAGGTCAAGGGTCTACTTCTAATGGTCGTGATTCTGCAGGACGTAGACTTGGAGCTAAAGCAGCTGATGGTGAATTTATAACAGCTGGTTCTATTTTATATCGTCAAAGAGGAACTAAAATGTTTCCAGGAGTTAATGCTCGTCGTGGTAATGATGATACAATATATTCTACTATTGATGGGATTGTTAAATTTGAACGTTTAGGAAGAGATAAAAAGCAAGCTTCTGTTTATCCAGTAGGAGAATAATTAATTAGAGCCAATGGCTCTTTTTATATTTTAGGAGGGTTATAATGAGTTTAAATATTGATAATATAGTGCATCCTAATGAGGCATTTTTAGATTATAAAGATAAATTATTAAGTATATACGTGGAAGATTATGGAGAAAAAGAAAGAGAATTAATAAAAAATCGGATGAATAATACTTTGTATTTATTTGATTCTAATCCAGTTAGTATGATGGAGTTTTTAATGGATAATTCAGAAGATATTAATGATCCTTTAGTAATTAGACAAATAGAAGAAGAGTATATTAATTATGTTAAAGTAAAAAGTAAGATAGATAAGAAGTTAAATAAAGAATTATTAAAATATATAGCTAGTTTTTTTGATATAAGTTGGAGAAGAGCACCTATGGAGTTACTTGATTTAGATTATGAAGCATTTTCTTATGAAAGTAATAGTATAATGAAAAATTCATCTCTTGATAATTTAGAAGAAAGAAAAGGAATTGAGAAAAGAAGAGCTGATTATCTTGAAGAATGTGAAAAATTAGGAATTAAACCACTTACTAATCCAGTTTATATTAACTTTATCTTAGAACAAATATATAAATATGATAGTATACTTAATCAAAGATTATTAAAGGGTACTAAGTGGGGACAAAGAATAGTTAAAAGACTTATGAAATATAATCCACAATTTACAATAGATAAAATAGATAGTATGATGATGCGAAATAGAGTAGCTTCTACTTATTATTCTATTAATAATGGTATAAGAGATGGTATATGTATGTATTATCCACTTGTTGAGAATTTAGAGAGACAGGCTCTTGATAATTTTATGTTTCATGAGAATAGACATGTAATTGAAAGTAGTAGTAGAGTATCAGGATTATCTTTATATGGAGATGAAAGTTTATATAGATTAATTAATGAGATTCATACGGAAGATAAAGCTATTAAAGATGGAAAAAAGTTAAAAAATGAAGTGTTATTTGATAATAGCAGTTTACAAGAAGGTTGTTTTTCACCATATGCAGCTTTATTACTTTTTACTGATGGTTTTTATGATGAATTTAATACTTATTTAAATGATTTTGCTTTACATGGAAGAATTAATGAATTTGAAGAGATGTTTGGTAAAGATGATTTATTAGCTTTTGAGAAGTATTTAGAGTGTTTAGAATGTTATATAAAAAAAGAAAAGGATGAATTTAGTCTTTATACTTCTTTAGATGATAGAGAAAAAGCAAAACAATATGTTAAGAAATTAAAAGATAATGCTAGGAGAGTTAAATAAGATTCATTTAGTGAGTCTTTTTTTTCGAAGTATGATATAATAAGAAAACGAAAGGGGATGATTTTGATGTTTGTAGATGAAGTAGAGATTAAAGTACAAGCTGGTAAAGGTGGAGATGGTTGTCTTGCTTTTCGACGTGA
>CALCBO010000034.1 GCA_937897245.1 uncultured Caryophanales bacterium
GTTAATATAAAATTTACTAATGGTAATTGTTATGGTTTAATTGGAGCTAATGGTAGTGGTAAATCTACTTTTTTAAAACTTCTTAGTGGAGAGTTGGAAACTACTACTGGCGAAATTATTATTTCTAAAGATGAGAGGTTATCTATTTTAAAGCAAGATCATTATCAATTTGATGATAAGAGAGTAATAGATGTTGTGATTATGGGAAATGATAAGTTATATAAGATAATGGAAGAAAAAGATAAAATGTACCAACAAACTGAGTTTAGTGAAGAAGACGGAATGAAATTAGCTAACTTAGAAGCTGAGTTTATGGAATTAGATGGATGGAATGCAGAACCTGATGCTGCTCAATTATTAAATAATTTAGGAATAAATGAAGAGTATCATTATATGAATATGGGTGAATTACCAGTAAAACTAAGAGTTAAAGTATTACTGGCTCAAGCATTATTTGGTAATCCTGATATTTTATTATTAGATGAACCTACTAATTCACTCGATTTAGAAGCTATTAGGTGGTTAGAAGAATTTTTAATTAATTTTAATAATACAGTTATTATTGTTTCACATGACCGTCATTTTTTAAATAAAGTGTGTACACATATTGCTGATATAGATTATTCTAAAATTAAATTATATGTTGGTAATTATGATTTTTGGTATGAATCATCTGAATTATTACAGAAACAGATGCGTGAATCTAATAAGAAGAAAGAGGAAAAAATTAAAGAATTACAAGCATTTATTGCGAGATTCTCAGCAAATGCTAGTAAGAGTAAACAAGCAACTTCAAGGAAGAAGATGTTGGATAAAATACAATTAGATGAAATAATACCATCTAGTAGAAAATATCCTTATATTGATTTTAAAATAGAGAAACCAGCTGGTAAAGAAATATTAAAAGTAGATAATTTGGTAAAAGAAGTAGATGGTAAGAAAATCTTAAATAAGGTATCATTTACAGTACTTAAGGGTGATAAAATATGTTTTATTGCGAAAGATGATATGGTAAAAACTACTTTATATAATATTTTAAGTGGAAAAGAAAAATATGATAAAGGTACAATAGAGTGGGGAAAAACTATATCTTATGGTTATTTACCACAGGATAATACAGAGTATTTTAATAGTGAAAAGAATATTATGGAATGGATGGGACAATTTTATGATATAAAAGATGAAACTGTATTACGTGGATTTTTAGGAAGAATGTTATTTTCTGGAGAAGATGTTTTTAAAAAAGTAAATGTTTTATCTGGTGGAGAAAAAGCTCGTTGTATGTTATCTAAAATGATGTTAGAAGGACCTAATTTCTTAATCTTAGATGAGCCTACAAATCATTTAGATTTGGAAAGTATTACTTCATTAAATAAAGGACTATGTAATTTCGAAGGAGAAATATTATTTACTTCTAGAGATTATGAACTTAATAGTACAGTTGCTAATAGAGTTATTGAAATAAAGGATGATGGTTCTATTATAGATAGAAGTATTCCATATGAAGAGTATATAGAGAAGATGGATAAATAAGTCATTTTCTTTTTTCTTTATATTTGGTATAATGTAATTAGAGGTGGAGTAGGGATGAATAAGAATTCTAAAATATTTTTAGTTATAGGAATTGTTCTTATAATTGGTGTATTAATAATAAGTATATTAGTTTCACCGAATGATGAAGATGGTGAAAAGACTATTTCTAATGATCCAGATACTATTTTAGATAATGCTAAGAAGGAAAGTAAAAAAGTAAAAGATAGTGAGAAGAAAGATTTTAAGATTATAAGCATAGATGATTATTTTGAATTGTTACAAGGAAATGATTCAAGTATTATTTTAATAGGAAGAGATGGTTGTCAATATTGTCAAATTGCTGAACCAATTATACATAAGATAGCTAAAAAATATGATTTAGATATTAATTATTTAGGTTTAGATGACTTAGAACAAGAAGATTTAGATAGATTGTTAAATTCATCAGATAAGTTATCTGGAGTTGGTACTCCAGTAATATTAATTGTATCTAATAATGATGTTATTGATAAATATGATGGAATGACAGATACAGCTCATTATGAAGAATTTTTTGAAAAAAATAACTTTATTAAATAATATTGAGGAGGGGAATATGGCTTCTGTTTATAAAAAGGTATTAGAATTTAAGAAAAAATATCCTATGACAATAGGATGGAGATTAAAAGAAAATTCTGAAATAGTGCAAAAACATATTAATCCAGATGAAAAATTAATATATGCTTTTGCAGCTCAAAAAAATGATAGTCCTTTTAATATCTTTTCAACTGCAGTAGTTGCACTTACTAGTAAAAGAATATTAATAGGTAGAAAAAGAGTTGTGGTTGGTTATTTTTTAAACTCAATTACACCTGATATGTTTAATGATTTAAAGATTACTGGTGGGATTATTTGGGGAAAAGTGTTTTTAGATACTGTTAAAGAATTTGTAGTATTAACAAATATAAGTAATGATGCTTTAGCTGAAATAGAAACGGAAATATCTTCATATATGTTAGAAGAAAAGAAAAAGTATGTTGATAAAACTGATAGTGATGATGGTGTTGAAAATGTAGAAGAGGAAGACTAGTTTTTCCTCTTTGTTTTTGTTATAATAAGTGAGAAATAAGGTGATGTGATGAATAAGAAAATTAAGATTATTCTTATAGGTGTTTTAATAATTATAATACTTATTCAGGTTAGAAAGATGTTTATTACTGAGTATCAAATAGGGTATAGTATTAATAATTATTTAGTAAAAGAAAAGTATTATAAAAAGAAATATGATTATTATGATTTTGTTATTTCTAATAAAAAGAATAATTATTTGTTTACTATTTCTTATAATTTTCACAAGAATAAGCGTATTATAAAAGAAATTAGGACATTTAAGAGTAATCAGTTGGTTTGTATTTTACCTTTATATAAGAAAAAAATAGATAATAATATGATTTATTGTAATTATAAGGGAGAAATTGTTTCAACAAGTTATTTAGAAGAAAGTAATAATAAAAATTATCAGAAAATAAAAAAGGAAATAAAGAAATATGATGTATTATTACCAACAAGTGATGATTATAATGAAGAGTATAAAAAAGTTGACATTTATAAAAGAAATTTACTTAATAATCATGTTTATTATATATGGGATTATAAAGGATTAATAGTAATAGATTCTGCTACTAATAAATATCATAAAATACTTGAAGAAGATTTGTATGATAATGTTATAGCTACAACAGTTAATCATTATTATGTTTTATTTTTAAATAATTCCGTTAGGGGAATTGATAGTATTTATTATTATGATTATAAGAAGAATAAAGTAAGAGTAATGAAAATTAAAAGATTATTATCATCAGACATTTATATTAATGGAGTAGTAGATAATTTAATATATGTTACTGATAAGAGAAATAAAAAAGAATATTCAATAGATATAAAAAAAGAAAAAATAAAAGAAGTTGATGCGGAGCAGACTAAGTATATAGTTTATAAAAATGGTGAAGTTAGTAATTTATCTAAAAGTGATTTTTTAATGAATGAACAGTATTTTAGTGGTTTTAGTACGATTTCTGGAAGAGAAGTATGGGAAACTGGAAATGTATTTTACTATCAAGTTGGTGATTGCATATATAGAGTTTATAAGAGTAAGAAAAATAAGCCCATTCTATTATTAAAGCTTGATAATATTGATGCTTGGGAAGTTAAAGAAGGGGAGATTATTTTATTAAAGGATGATACATTATATTCTTATACTGATAGTGTTGGATTACGGAAGATTATTAAGACTAATGAGTTGAAATATAACTATCAAAATATTTATCAAATTGGAATATTTAATTAAAATGAAAAAAATAATTGAAAAAGTAAAAAAACTTTGTTATAATTGTAAATGCGATGGGGCTTTAGCCAAGTGGTAAGGCGTGGGTCTGCAACACCCTGATCACCGGTTCAAATCCGGTAGGCCCCTCCATTTTTTTATGCGGATGTAGTTTAGTGGTAGAACTTCAGCCTTCCAAGCTGATCGTGTGGGTTCGATTCCCATCATCCGCTCCATACTAGGCATACAAGAAGGATGAATGCCTCAAAAAAGCCCGATTTAATCGGGCTTTTTGCTATCTAAAATACTAAATTTACGAGTATCTATCTATAGATGAAAAAACGGCATTATAAACAGTTTTGCGATATTGAATCTTGCATTTAAAATTTAATACTTTTTATTGACACATTAGAAGGAATTCTTGTGTCTTTTATTTAGCCAATCGTTAGAAAATTAACGGTTGGCTTTTCTATTTTAAAACGAAAGGATATAACGAGTATGAAAACTAAAATCAGAAGTCCTACAAATAATTTGACTTTTATCATTAGTAAGCATAGACAATACTAATATTAGGAGAAAACTTAATGATTGGATTCATAATCGGTCTATTTGTTGGTTGCTTTATATGTGTAACAGTAATGGCACTTATGAATGCATCTTCAAAAGCAGATGAACAGCTTGAAAATTACAATAATAACAGGCTCTATGTCAATAGTTGGGGTAAACCCATAAAACAAAAGTATTAAATGTACAAGCGATAGCATCAAGCTGTCGCTTGTTTTTCTGTATTTGGTTTATTTTTATGAGAAAACATATGAAGTATACGATTACGAAAACGGTTAAAATTCCGGAAACCATAAGCGTTACGTTTAAGCACCTTAATTTTGTTGTTACACCCTTCTGTGAATCCGTTAGTGATAGGCGTTAAGAATGAATTTAGAATGCCTGTCAGCCAGTTGAGCATCGTTTTAGCACACTTTTCGAATTGAGGAATACCACAATCGATAGCTGAATCAATCCATTCCGACATAGCTTTTCTGGCTTCTGCACGGTTGTTGCAATCAAGAATTTTAAGAAAATCTTCTTTGTAAAAGTGGGCAATAGATAGTGCAGGTGAAGCATAAAGCATAATGTTTGCTTGTTGCTTTTGTTCATCAGTCAATTCATCAAATCTTTTTAATAAAACTTTACGAGACCTTTTGAAATATCTCCTATGAGTTTTACTAAACTTTTTCTGTTCTTCTTTTCGGACATTTTCAAAAGCCCACATTACCTGTCTAACCCAATGATATTTATCAACTATGTGAGTTGAATTTTTAAACCACGTTTTTGAGATTTTAGCAAAAGTTTTCCACATATCACTTACAAAGTAATTAACCCTGTTTCGCTCGGATTTATCGAAGCTATTGAAATATTTAGTTAGATAGCTTTCTGTACGTTTCGGAAGAATATCTATCACAACTTTGTTAACAGGGTCTGTTAGTATGCATTGGTACTTCTGTTCATTTGTATTCCCTTTGAACTCATCAATAGACAATGCTGTTGGCAATTTCTTTGGTGCATACGAAACTAAATCAAACACTCTGATTACTGTTTGTACTGATAAATTGATTTCTCTGGCTACGTTTGTAAAAGATGTTTCAGTTCTTAATTTGTCGATAATATATGCACATAATCTGTTAGTCATTCTGTGATATCTAGGTAAGAAAGCGTTCTTTTCAGCAAATCTTTTACCACAACTGCAACGATATCTGCGTTTTTTTAAGTGTATCAATATTCTTTTACCAAAAGCAGGGATATCTTTAATCACTTGTACACGATAATCGTGTATCTTATCTGTATTTGCTGAACATTGTGGGCAACGATGTTTCTTTCTTTTAAGATGACAGTATATATTTATTGTATTATCAATTTCTTCTATGTTTTCGATTTTAAGGTCTTGCAATCCTATGAGTTTTTCTGTAAAATAACTGTAGAGCATATTTGATTCTCCTTAATGAGTTGTTCGCACTTTTCATTTTAAAGGATTTTTTTCAAATATGCTCTACTTTTTTTATATTTTATTTTTGTAGGCTCTATTCGTTACCCCAACATTTATTATAGAGCCTATATTATCAATTAAGTAAGCCATAAAATCAAATACTTATTGATTATAATAAAACGCATAAATTCCGCAATGCTTTCTAAGTTGC
>CALCBO010000035.1 GCA_937897245.1 uncultured Caryophanales bacterium
CTTGACTTTATCACCCTGATACTCCACATCGCCAATCTTCATATCCAGACCCATCTCGGCAGCAATCTGACGCGACTGAATCATCGTATCGTGTTCCAAAGCAATAGCCTCCTGCCAACGCTCTATGTCGTAAGGACGCGCCTTGCGGTAAATCTTCTTATACTCCCCATTGAAAGGAGAGAAGCCCGTACGGCGAATCTGTTTGGCAACCATGTCGCCGGTGAGCGCGGGAACGAAGTATGATTCCTGGATCACGCACCGTACTGCAAACAGAACCAGAAGGAGTGCCATGCTCCGGGGATTCAGCACCAGTTTCGAGAGTTCCCAGCCGAGAAGCGTATGATGATGCTCTGCGGCTGATTTTTTCTTTTCACCCTGTTTGTTCTGCATACGGGAGAGCAGTTTTCTGAACTTCTCGATCCAGCGGTATTCACGGAGATTGATTTTCAGAAGCATGGCAAGGATGAACGCTCCCGCCGCAATGACAACAATCAGCAGGAGGCAGAACAGTACCGCCGGAATGTGGAGTCCGAAGAAATTTACGGCACGGTATCGCTCATAGAAGAAATTCACAAATGCCACAAAATGAAATACAAGATGTTAAAGATGGTAATTATATGACTGATTATAATTATGATACTAATACTGATTCTGGAACTACTATATCTAATACTAGTGGAAATAATACAAATACAACTAATGAAACAATTACAAGAAGTCCTAGTGATAAAATTAGGATATATAAAGAATTTATGGAGAATGTTAATAATATATATTCTTTAATATTTAAAGATTTAGATAGTCTATTTTATGGACTAGTATAGGAGGGATAAAATGAAAGAAAAGAAATTTATAAAATTAACACCTTTTAAAATGCAAGTATTACAAAGTTTTCCATTTATTGATGCTGATTTTGATGCTATTACTAATTATGAATTATTATGTAAAGTAGTAGAATATTTGAATATAACTGTTAATAATGTTAATTTACTTGAATCTGATTTTAAAGTATTATACGATTATGTTCATGATTATTTTGATAATTTAGATGTACAAGAAGAAATTAATAATAAACTTGATGAGATGGCTGAAAGTGGACAATTAACTGATATTATTGCACAATATTTAGGACTTGCTGGTATGCTTACATTTAATACTGTTTCTGATATGAAAACTGCTATTAATTTAGTTAATGGAAGTAAAGCTAGTACATTAGGATTTTATCAAATAAATGATGGTGGAAATGCTTTATATCAAATTAGAACTATTACTAATGAAGATATAATTGATGAAAAAAGTATTATTGCTTTATCAGATAATAATTTAATAGCAGAACTTATTTATGATACTGCTAATGTAAAACAATTTGGTGCCTATGGTGATGGAGTACATGATGATACATTAGCAATTCAAACTGCTATTAATAAAATAAAAAATAATTTATATATACCATCTGGAACATATAAAATAACTCCAACAAATCAATATTTAATTGATGGATATGGTACAAATATACGACCTTACTATGGATATAAATATTAAATGTGATGGTATTTTAGTACCTGATTATACAGATAATAATATGAATATTTTAGCAATTCAAAATTCAAATAATATTGAAATAAATGGATTAAAATCAATATATAGCGATAATTATGTAGATCATGGATCTATATTACAAACAAGAAGTTTATTAAATATAAATAAATGTAATAATATACATGTTACTAACTGCTATGTAGAAAATAGTGGTAGTTGTTGCATAGTAGTTGCTAGTACAAACTCAACAATAGAAAATTCAAAAGCTGTAAGAACTTCACTTGATTATATAACAGCATCATATTTTGGATTATATACTTGCGAAAATTGTTTATTAAATAATAATATATGCTATGGTGCATCTAATGATGGTGATATGGCTATGTTTGGAATATGTAAAAAATGTACAGCTAGTAATAATAAATTATATTCATATTTAGAAAATGATAATACAATAAATATGACAGGCTCACAAGGATTAGGTGTTGATAGTGCTTGTAGTGAATGTATTGTAAGTAAAAATTATTTAGATAAATATTTTTATGGAATAGATGTAAAAACATCATCAAGAAATAATATTGTAACAGATAATATTGTAATGAATTGTAAATATGGAATATCTTCAAGACTAGGTGAGGGTAATCAAACTACATCTGATTTAACAATATCAAATAATTATATTATGCCAAATGATGGAAATGGTAATACTGATGTTATAAAAGATACAACAAGTATTTCAGTAGGGATCTTTGTTAGTAATACACTAGGATGTAATATAACAAATAATACTATTATTCCACAATTACAAAATGATACTACAACACATGCACATAATTATATAGGTATTTTGGTATGTGATATACCATCAGCAGATGAATCAGCAATTAAATTATTTAAAATTGATGGTAATCAAATATTACAACGAAATGCTTTAGGTAATAGTAAATCATATAATAGTGGTAGAGCCATTTATATAATGGGTACATCATCTAAAAATGCAGTACATGTATCAATAATAAATAATAGTATTAAACCTCCATTTGGTAATGTAAATGAATATCAATTGCATATAACTTATGGTAAATATGTTCTTATTTCAAATAATTCATTTTCAAATGGATATGCAAGTTCTGGACATAATGGACAAATATATTGCGATAATTCTACAATAATTAATATTGATAGTAATATGTTAGATTCTGCTAGACATACATTAGTTATGGATACATGTAGTGATGTATCATATGTAAATAATACATTTAATGCTTTTGGTGGAAATATAGACTGTATACAATTAAGATCAGTAGATAGAGCATTTATAACAGGTAATTATTATATAGGTAAGGCTACCAATGAGGGTATAATATTTAATATTGCAAATTGTAATTATATAAACTTTACAAATAATACTGCTCATACTAATAAAAGTGCTATCTTCTATGATTCATCTGGTGCAAGTACAAATATTACTAATACAGGTAATGTATTATGGAGTATATAAAAAGAACTCAATAAGAGTTCTTTTTAATTTATAGTATTATCTAGATTATAATTACCTATATTATTATGATCATGCCAAATTGTTGTACCTCTCCTAAATACAGCATTAATTATTTCCATACTAGATTCTGGAACTGATATATTATTATTTGAATATCCTACTATTTCATTATTAGCTATTTGTACATAATTAAAGTATCTTCTACCAGTAAAATTAGGTACTTTTAAACTATTAACTTTATAACCATATCTAGTAAAATAAGCATCTATACATTCTGCAAATTCTCTTTTAATTGTTTTTTTATAAATATGAAATTTATTAATTCCACTAGCTGTAATTACATCACCACAATTTAAACTACCATGTAGTGTAGGTGGAACTAAACTATGTTTATATCTTTCTTGCATACTAAATAAATTAGTTCCACTTGCTTGTAAACTTCCAGCACCCTCATATAATCCAGTAACATTTCCAGTTCCTAATGCACTTGCTATTTCTCCAAATCCCATAACAGCTTGTCCTATAGTTTCTACATTTTGTACTTGTTCAGCATTTAATTTTATTGCACCAAGAGATACACCATTTTGTGTTAGCCAATTAGTATAATGATCAGTTATCCAATTTATTTGTGGAAATTTTCCTAAAGATATCCCCTCATCATAATTATATAATTTGCCATTATAATTAATAGGATAACATCTTATAGAACATCCACTAGTTAAACATCCATCCATTTCAAGTTTTAATCTTCCATCTGTTAAATCCCATAATTCCTGATTATATGTTGTAGCTTGTCCACTAGCATTGGAAAGTTCTATATAACAATATGGAAAACAAAGACATTTATTATTTTTAGGAACATAGCCATTTAGACTTGTTATTCTATCAACATACATAAAGGCTTCAGCTGGCTCTGTTGATGGTGTTATTGGAATATTATTATCAGGCATTAACCATTTAGGAGCAATAAATAATCCTACAATAGCATTACTTTGCCCAGCTAATTGTTTCATAGCATATTCTAAAGTTTCACTTTCATGTCCAATATTCCATCTTTCTAAAACTTTATCATATCTATAATATCCTACACCACTAGTAATTCCATTATATATTCCCATAGCTACATTAGTTAAATCATTTGGATCTCTTGTTGTTGCTAAGACTGTTGTTATATTACTATTATAACTATCAGCATCCGATCCTGTAATTATATAATCTCCAGTTTCTAATCCCTCTGGAATAGTATTTGCTCCTAAAGTATCATCATTAACATGTTCTCTTATTACAAAACAACTTTTTTTCTGCCAATAACTCCACCATGTACTAATTTCATCTACTGTATAATATATAATAGTTGATTTTTCACTACTATATTCTACTTTATCAATAAATGCAAAAAACCATTTATTATTATAATGTGGATTTTGCATACATAAATAATTAGCTCCAAGACATGTATTATAATCAAGTCCTACACTAATTCTATTTTCTCCTACTTTTAAAAAACTATAATTATTTTGTCTTGCTACTAAGTGATCATTATTACTACATAAATTAACTATATCAGATTCACTATAATCAATAATATTAATATACTCTTTATCCATATTAATATTTTTAGCAAGTATTATAACTGAATTTCTTGTATTATTCATAATTTACCTCTCTTTCTATTTTTTTATTTGAAAATCAATTACTTGTTTAAAAGCAGTACCACATATATCACTAGCATAAAATATATTACTTTCTTTAAATGTTTTAAATAATTCTCTTAATTTTTCATTTTTAATTAAAGGATTATATATATCTTTTTGCCAGTATGGACTAGTTTTAATTACATCAGAAAATACTATTATTTTATCTTGTATATCTCCCTCATAAGGATATATAAACCAACATGTGTCTTTACTCTCTTTATCAAGTAAATATTCTCCAATAAATTTAAATGTCTGATACTGAAATATTATTCTATATAACATTTTATAACATTTATAGCTTTTTGGCAAGTGGGGTTGAGGATCACTTTGCCAATCACCTTTATTCATCATATCAGCATGATCTCCAATAATAAAGTTAGTTCCAGCCACATTTTCACACCATTCAATAGCTAATTTAACAAAAACAGGTACACCATCTTCATCATTATCACCAGTTGGAATCCATTTTGTTTTAATATCTCCTTTTTTCATATTTTTCATTAAATCACTAAGTCCCCATCCATAAAAATAAGGACACACTCTAGTTATAGAATTACCTACAAGCCATAATTTTACAAATCCTCTACCTCTATCAATTGTAGAATAGAAATTCATAAGTTTAGATGGCTCTGAATTTCCTAAATAAGAAGTACGAGAAACAAATTCTTCAAATATAATATCTGTAACATCTAACATAGAGTTTCCTGCATAAACTTGCTCTTGACTTAATGCTCTATAATACCCTATATAATCTCCTTTTATTGTTTTAGTTGTTTCACTATCATATTTACCTAAATATATTCTACCTTTATATGCAATTATACAATTATATTTATTATCTGATATTTTCATAATATCCACATCATCAAAATATTGTTCAACATTAGCTGTAGATATTTCATCTTTAAATCTCCTAAGTAAAACAAAACGAGTTCCTTTTTCTAATATTTCTTCTAAAACTTTTTCTTTATTTTTATAACTACTAATAAAACGAGGATTTTCTCCATTAAAATATTTTAATACTCCTTTTTTATGTTTCACTTGATAAGATTTACCATTACTTCTTTTTCCATGAATTATATTTATTTGAGCTCCCTCTTTATCAATTTTATCAAGATTATATCTAACTTTTTCTTTTTTACTCATACTTATCATCTACTATATATAATTTAGCAACTTCAGATTCAATTCTTTTTCTTACTTTATTTATTTTCTTTTTACTGGCTTTACCATTAAATACATTAGATTTATCAACATTAGCCTTTTCACATACATCTTTTATCGTTATTTTAGAAAACTTTTTAATATACTCTAAATCATCCATAATATCCCTCCTAGTTAAATATTATAAATCCTAATATAAAACATCCTATTGTTAAAAATGATAATATTACAATTATTAAACTAGATAATTTACCATCATAATATACTCTATCATAAGTCATAAATTCTTTTATTATTCTTTTTAATCTTTTCATTATTCCTCCTTATATCTAGCTCTTTTACTAGATTCATCATTAATTAAATTAACATAGTCTAAACTCTTACTAAGTTTATATGTATTAGGAAGTAAACAACATCCACTCTTATCTGATACAATACTAGTTATACCTAAATAATCAGTAAATTCAAACTTTTCTTGATTCTCAGTATAGAAAAGTAAATTTTTATTAGTATCTTTATATTCAAATACAAAATCATCTTTAAAATCTGATAGACTTCTTAATGCCTTAGCTCCACCTTTTGGAACACCTGCAACTGTTATTTTTATTTTATCATCTAATTTATAAGCATATTTTTTAGCACCCTGTGTAACAAATTCATCATATGTATAATTATGTCCCTCTTTAGTTTCTGATTCAAATACACCAAGCATATGACTATTTCCATGTATATCATTTGGAGCATATCTTAATTTATCTATGTGAAGTACATTAGATACTAAATCTATTTTATTTTTAACTGTTTCATTATACTTATCTATTATACTCTTATCATATCCTTGTCTTAATTTAATACTATCAGTATCGCAATATATAACATATTCGTCCATTTCAATTACTCTACGAAGTAAATTATTTCTAGCATATGCTGTTACCCATACACCATAGGCAAAACTAAGAAATGCTTTTTTCTTTTCTTCTTTTAACTTTTCTATAATCTCATCATTAGTTAGTTCTACTTCACTCCAAGTTTTAAATTCATTATCAAATATAACCTCATCTCTTATCATATTAGTTACACTCATACCATATAAACTATTAAATTTATTTTTTTCTTTTTGATATTCTAACTCATATTCTGGATTATCTTTATATTTAGTTTTATTTTCGTATTTATCTAATACAAAATTAATAAATGTTTTAGGTAAATAATTATATGTAGCATAGTAGCATTCTAATATCTCATAATTACAAGTATATGTATCTAAAATAAAATAAAAATCTATATCAGTTAAAGTCATTTCAAGTTCAGTTGCCTCTATGATTCTACCATTATCATATTTAGCACCACGAATATTTTTACATTTACTAGCACTTATAAAATTATTAAAATACTTACATTTTATATTAGTAAATTTAACTCTTACTAAATAACATAATCTTTTACTCATTTCAGATAATTTACTAATATTACATTTTCTAAATTCACTTGATGGAAATTTACAAGTTACTAGTACATAAGGATATGCTGATGTTTCATCAAATGAATCAACATTCTTTATTATTTCATCAGTATATATCCAGTTAGCTTGAGTATATCCTCCCATAAAAGCATCTTGTAACATATTATATACATGAGGATCTATATTAATAGCTCTACCTACAATTCTACGATATTTAAAATCAGTTCTAACTAAATCTTGTAGTTCTCTCCTTACTTTACCAGTTGATGTAGTAGGTATATGTTTTACATCTTCATATGTTTTTAACTCATTTAATATATAATGATAAACTACTAAACAGTCATTTTCACAGTATCCTAATTCTGTTTCACTTAGTGGAGTAATACTTGTCCTATCTAATGAATAATCCAAGTCTCCAACAAGTTTTTTTACTGGTAATTTAAATAAATCTGGTAAATACTTTAAAGCGCAATTACTCATCATATAAGAACATTTAAACATAATATTGTAATCTTTAAGTATGGCAGTCATTACTTTATGACTTTTTCTAGCTGTTACTTCTTCAAAATCAAATACACTTTTAAGAAATTGAAATTCAAATGCTAAGTTATGTACAAATACATACTTTTTTTCTGGAACAATTTCATTTAATTTGCTCCAAAATAATTTTAATTCATCCCAAGTTCTTCCATAATAAACAGTATCATTTATTCCAAACATCCATATATACATATGAGCCATAGGAATTGAATCGTGTTTCTCTTTTTCAGACAATTTCAAGTAATCTATTGCTTTATATTGTCTCCCATATAAAACATAATAAGAAGTTGTTTCTATGTCAAATGAATAAATTGTACCATCATATTTTTTCTTTTTTCCTAATATATTAGGCTCATGATGTGTAAATTTATCCCAATATAACATAGTATCACCCCATTACAAAATATATTTATTATATAATCTAATAGCTCTTTCTCTAACATCTAAATCATTTAATGTTATGTATCTACCTAGTCTATTTATCCAATCATCCTCTGAATCATTATTCTCAATTGCATCATCAATTAATTGCCATAAAGTAGATGCACCAATTTTATCAGCAAAATAATTAAAATCATCATTACCAAACATATCATAATAAAATTCAGCATCCTCTTTAGTAACTAAACCTCTCTTTTCATCAGATAATGTTGCTTGAATAGATTTAATAGTTGATTCTTCTGTTTCTCTAATTCCCTTAATAGTAGATGTTTTACTTTTAAGAAATTGATCAGTTGCTTTTTGTATTGCTTTTAATTGTGTATTAGTTAAAGTTCTACTTAATTTAATCTTCCCTTGTTTGCTCCATGCTTTTAATAGTTTAGTATCAATTCTATTAATTAATTTTTTACTAGCCCATGTTCCTTTATATCCAGCTTGATTTAATCCTTTTAGTCTCCTATTAGCTTGCTCTACTAACTTCCTTGTGTCAGCCATTAATTTTGCTCTATCCTTAGTATATTTAGGAGCTTTATATATACCAAGTTTTTTTGCTTTTCTTATACTTGCCATTTCTCGTATCCTTTCTCATAATTTTATGCGAATCTGGTAATGTTTGTCCATATACTTTTACTTGATAATTAATGATCATTACTATTAACTCATTTAAATATGGAAATTTACCCTCATCTCTTTTAAATCTCTTTCTAAATATTATTATATTTCGCCTCATCGA
>CALCBO010000036.1 GCA_937897245.1 uncultured Caryophanales bacterium
GATATATCGGAAGCCACACTTGTGTAGAACTTTTGGAAAGAGGATATGAAGTTGTTGTTGTCGACAATCTGTATAATTCAAGTGAAGTTGCGCTGGAACGAGTACAGGAGATTACCGGAAAAGAATTGAAATTCTATAAAGGAGATATTCTGAATAGAGAAGATCTGGAACCGATTTTTGAAAATGAGAACATCGAGGCAGTGATTAATTTTGCGGGCTTAAAAGCTGTTGGCGAGTCGGTGGCAAAACCTTGGGAATATTATCATAATAACATTACAGGAACGTTGATCCTCTGTGATGTGATGAGAAAGCATAACTGCAAGAACATGATCTTCAGTTCTTCAGCAACTGTATATGGAGATCCGGCAGAGATTCCGATTACTGAGAATTGTCCAAAGGGCGAAATTACCAATCCGTATGGACGTACTAAGGGAATGCTGGAGCAGATTTTAACAGATCTTCATACCGGAGATCCGGAATGGAATATCATGCTGTTACGTTATTTCAACCCGATCGGAGCACACAAATCCGGAATAATCGGTGAAGATCCAAAGGGGATCCCGAATAATCTTGTTCCGTATATTGCACAGGTTGCAGTTGGTAAGCTGGATAGGCTGGGCGTGTTCGGAGATGATTATGATACTCATGATGGTACAGGAGTTAGAGATTTTATTCATGTTGTTGATTTAGCTAAAGGACATGTGAAAGCTTTAAAGAAACTTACTGATGATAGTGATGTTTATGTATATAATCTTGGTACTGGAAATGGATTTAGTGTTTTGGATTTAGTTAAGACTTATGAAAAAGTCAATAATCTTAAATTAAATTATGTGATTAAAGATCGTCGTCCTGGGGATATTGCGGCTTGTTATGCTGATAGTTCTAAGGCTAAAGAGGAACTAGGATGGGAAGCTTCTAAAACAATTGAAGATATGTGTAGAGATTCTTATCAGTATATGATCAGAAATTCTTAAAAATAAAAAACATTCTCTTGTAGAGGATGTTTTTTATCCTTTGATAATTCTAAAAAAACAAAATTAAATGAATAAAAAATAAAAAAATCCTAAAAACAATAGCATTTTTATAAAAAACTATGTATAATGTACAAGACAGTGAAGAAAGGGGTCCATACAATGAAAGAAGGTATTAGGAGAGAGTATAAGAAGATTTATGATGCATCGACTAAAAAGATTGATTTGGTGGATGTACCTGAGTTTAACTTTATTATGATTGATGGTATCGGTAATCCTAATGTAGAAGAATTTAAATTGAAGTGTCAAGCACTTCGTATTTTATCTAAAGCAATTAAAGAGTATTTTAAGGAAGAAAAGAATCTTTTATATCTTATTTCTCCTTTAGAAGGTTTATGGGATACATATGATAATAGTCAGTTTGATGTGACTAGAAAGAAAATGATTAAATTTACTTTAATGATTGCTCAACCAAGAGCTTTAGATGAAGAGACTTTTGAAAAAATCAAGGAAGAAGTAGCTTCTAAAAAGGATAATCCTTATTTATTAGATGTTTATTTAAAATGGTTTGAGGAAGGAAAATCTGTACAAATGCTTCATAAAGGAGCATATAATACTGAGATTAATACAACTAAACAGATTATGGAATATATTACCATTGCCGATATGAAGCTTGTCGGTTTTCATCATGAGATATACTTAAATGATCCAGAAAAAGTAGTAGCAGAAAAACTAAAAACAATAGTAAGATATGCAGTTGAAATCTAAAAGGCTTAAATGCCTTTTTTGTTTAAATAATTCTTTTATGCATATTTCTTACAAGTGATTTTAATTATTGTATAATAATAGAAAATAAGGAGGGATATTATGTTGTTTGTATCATGGAATGTTAATGGCTTAAGAGCCTGTGTAAAAAAAGGATTTGAAGATTTTTTTAAAGAAGTTGATGCGGAGATATTTGCGATTCAGGAAACAAAATTACAAAAAGGACAGATAGAATTAGAATTTGAAGGTTACACATCATACTTTAATGATGCAGTAAAAAAAGGATATAGCGGAACTGCTATATATACGAGACATTTACCGATAAATGTTACATATGGTATCGGTATAGAAGAACATGATCAAGAAGGGAGAGTTATAACTCTTGAGTTTGAAAATTATTTTTTTGTAACAGTTTATACACCCAACGCCAAAAGAGGATTAGAAAGACTTGATTATAGACAGGTATGGGAAGATGATTTTAGAGAATACTTATTGAAGTTAAAGGCAAAAAAACCAGTTGTTATTTGTGGTGATTTGAATGTTGCTCATCAGGAGATAGATTTAAAAAATGATAAAACAAATCATGGAAATGCGGGATTTACTGATGAAGAAAGAGAAAAAATGACAAAATTATTAGATAGTGGATTTATTGATACATTTAGATATAAATATCCAGATAAAGAAACTTATTCATGGTGGTCATATATGTTTAAAGCAAGAGAGAAAAATGCAGGTTGGCGAATTGATTATTTTGTTGTATCAGATGAATTGAAAGATAATATCAGTGCTGCTTATATTTATACTGATATTTTATGATCAGAGCATTGTCCGGTAGGTTTGGAGGTTAATTTATGAAATTAATGTTTATTTCTGATATCCATGGTTCTTATACTAGTACTAAAAGAGTTATTGAAATTTTTGAAGAGGAACATGCTGATAAGCTTATTATATTAGGAGATATTTTGTATCATGGTCCAAGAAACGATTTACCTGAAGGTCATAATCCTAAAAAAGTTGTAACATTACTAAATGAATATAAGGATAAGATTATTGCCGTAAGAGGAAACTGTGATGCTGAAGTTGATCAGATGGTATTAGAATTTGATGTTATGTCTACTTATACTAAACTTTATATTGAAGATAGATGTTTCTTTTTAACTCATGGTCATCATTACGATCCAGAACACTTGCCTTATTTAAATAAGGAAGACGTATTTGTATATGGTCATTATCATATACCTGTTTTAAGGGAGGAAAATGGTATCAATATTGTTAATCCTAATTCTATATCCTTACCTAAACAAGGAGAAAAAGGATATGCAATGTATGAAAATAGTAAAATTTCCTTATATAATCTAGAAAAAAAATTACTAAAAGAGAAAAAGTTATAAAAAAACAAAAAAACCCGTGAAATCAAATTAAAAGTATGGTATTTTTATATTGCGGAGGTGAAGACAATGGCGAAATATAAAGATATTGCAAACGATATTCGTTCTAAAATTACAGATGGCGAATATACTTATGGTCAGAAACTTCCGTATGAATATGTTCTTTGTATGCGATATAACTGCAACAAAGAAACAATGAAAAAAGCATTAGATATACTTGTAAAAGAAGGCTTAATTATTAGACGTAGAGGAGCTGGGACTTTTGTAAAAGATTATGATCCAAGTGATTTAAAAGTGACAAAATTTACAAAAGGATTAACAGCTCAGTATAAAGGTGTAAAAAAAGTGACAAGTCAAATCTTGGAATTTGAGGTTATTCCAGCGGACGACATATTAGCAAAAAAACTTCAAATAGATGAAGGAGATTTTGTATATCATATTATAAGATTAAGATTTTTAGATAATAATCCTCATCTGATTGATATAAGTTATTTTCCACTTAGTATTATCCCTAATTTAAAATTAGAAAATCTAAAAGGGTCAATTTATGAA
>CALCBO010000037.1 GCA_937897245.1 uncultured Caryophanales bacterium
AGGAAGTATTCTTCGGTTGCTGTACCCCCGAGGAAACGGAACTCTCGCATAAACTCAACACGGCTGCGCTTATCTCGTATAAAGAAGGTCGCGCGGTAGAAATTAAATAAAAGGAAGTATAAATTATGAGAAAAGTAACGATACTTTTGATGATTTGGGAACTATTAAATTTGAAGTAGCACGTCATGGTTTTTATATACCAATAGTAGATTTTACTGGAAAGAATTTATTTAGTGTAGAAGAATATGAGAGTTTAAGAGAACAAATAAAAGGTTTATCACATTATGGAGAAGATGGTTATACTTTTTCTAATAGTCTAGATATACCTAGTTTAGAGGTAGATGGTAGTAAATATCCAGCTATTAGTGAGATAACAGATGAATTAGATGAGTCAGCTAAGTTAGTATCTTTAAAAAGAGAAAGAATTATGGAGATTTTAGGCGAAGTTTTTGCTAAATATAATTTAGAAGTAAAGAGTTCTATGGATGGTGATTTAACACCTGGAACAATTGAAGTAATAGATACTGGTTCTACTGGTAGAAATACTAATGAGATAGGTGAAGGTGATTTTGATTTACTATTTAGATTAGATTCTGATATTTTTGAAGATGAAGAGAAGTTTAGAGAATTTAAAAATGATATTATGAATGCCTTAGATAAATATGAAATAAAAGAGAAGAATTTTACTTCTAGAGATGATATAAGATTTAAAGGAGTTAATTTAGGTGATGGAGTAGTTGTTGATATAGATATTACTTATGATAGAAAAACAGATAAAGTGTTATATACTACTGATGAATGTATTCGTGATAGATTAGCTACGTTAAAAGAATTAGATGAAGATAAGTACAAACAAGTATTAGCTAATATTATTTTAGCTAAAAGAGTATTAAAAGACGGTGAAGTTTATAAATCTCGTAATAGTGCTATAGCACAGGGAGGTTTAGGAGGTGTTGGAGTAGAAAATTGGATACTACAACATGGCGGATCATTTATTGAAGCTGCTAGAAGTTTTGTTGAGGCAAGTGAAGGACGTAGTTTTGATGAATTTCGTGAAGTATATACAGTTTGGGATTTTGGAGAAAATCATACTTCAGAGAGAAAAGGACATTATCCTCATGATAATTTTATTGCGGATAATATGAGTATATCTGGATATGAAAAAATGAAAAAAGTTTTAGCTAGTTATTTACGTCAATATGAAATGAGGGGAATGTTTGATAAAGAGTCTCAAGAAGAGACGATTGATAGACAATTAGTTTAATGATATAATATACATGTTTTGTGAGGTGATTAGATGAATTCGTTTTATATGATAGATTATTTAATATTAGGGGTAACTCTTCTTCTTACATTAGGAGCTCAAGGATATATTAATAGTTGGTATGGTAAAACAAAAAAGATTAAAGCAAAAAGAGGAATGAGTGGTAGTGAAGTAGCTAGAAAAATATTGGATGCTAATGGTTTAGAAAATGTTAAAGTAGTAGAGACTGCAGGAATGTTAAGTGACCATTATGATCCAAAAGGAAAAGTAGTTAGATTATCATCAGATATTTATTTAAATGATTCTATAGCTTCAGTTAGTGTAGCTTCTCATGAATGTGGACATGCTATTCAAGATAAGAATAATTATATATTTTTAAGAATTCGTAGTAGTATAGTACCTTTTGTTAATATAGCATCAGTATTTGGATATATTGCGATATTAATAGGTATTTTTCTCGGAGCATTAGGTTTTATTAAACTAGGTATTATATTAGAATGTGTTATTCTATTTTTTCAAGTAATTACTTTACCAGTAGAATTTAATGCATCAAGTAGAGCGTTAAAACAAATAAAAGAATTAAAAATAGTAGATGAAGACGAACATAAATATTGTAAAAAGATGCTTACAGCTGCTGCTTTAACATATGTAGCTTCGGTTGCTACTTCAGTGTTAGAGATATTAAGACTTGTTTTATTAGCTAGAAGAAATGATTAGGAAGGATAATAATTATGGTTAAGATAGTATATACAGAAAAAGAAGCAAATTGTATTACCCATAGTGGAACAATGCATGCAGATGAAGTATTCGCAACAGCTTTTTTAGAATTATATTTAGGAGAAGTATTAGTATATCGTACTACTAATGTTAAGATGGATGAAGTATCTAGTAATACTTTAGTATATGATATAGGTAGAGGTAAGTATGATCATCATCAACCAGATAGAGAAATAAGAGAAAATGGTATTCCTTATAGTTCAATAGGATTATTATGGAAAAGTTTTGGTAAGACCTTTTTAGAACAAGCAGGATATAAATATGTAGATGAAATGTTTGAAGCTATAGATAAAGATTTAATAGAAGGAATAGATGGTGATGATAATGGAGTTTTTCCAAAGATTGAAGCTAGTTATAAAGTAAAGACTTTACCTGGTATTATTAAAATATTTAATCCTAGTTTTGCGTCCACTGAAGATGAATCAAGTCAATTTATAAAAGCAGTAGAGATAGCTAAAAGTATTTTAAAAGAAGAAATACTTTATATAAATGGAAAAGTAGAAGCAGACAAATTAGTAAAAGAAATATTAGATAAAGTAAATGATGAAGATAAGTATTTAATATTAGATGAGTATTTACCATATGAAGAGACATTATTAAATTCAGATAAAAATAATTTATTATTTGTAGCTTTTCCTTCTAATAGAGGGGGATTTGCTATTAAGACAATACCTAAGTCATTAGAAGATAGAAGTGCTAGATGTTTATTTCCAATAGAATGGGCTGGTTTAGAAGGAAAAGAGTTAGAAGAAGTGGCAGATATTAAGGGATTGAGATTTTGTCATGTAGGTAGATTTATAGTTAGTTGTAGTGATTTAGAGACAGTTAGACTAGTTTTACATAAATTGTGTCAAGATGTGTAAATATTATTTAATTTTAGAAACAATTATTGAAAAAAAATATATATAATACTATTATATTTATGAGGTGTTTTATGTATACATATAATAGAAAAAAACAACTTATTAAAAGTTTTACTTATATATTTTTTATATTGTTATTGGCAGTTGTTTCAACTTATTTGATTTATAATAAGTTTCAGGATAATCGTAGTATAGATTTTAATTCTGAATCTTTAGATGTTACTTATCATGAATTAAGTGGAGATAAATTAACTTTAAAGAAAGTTACTCCTGTTACTGATTCTGTGGGATTATCATCAAAGGCTTATTTAATATCAATTAAGAATAATTTAACTGAAGAAGTCGATTATAAGATTAAGATATTAGATGATTTAGAGACTATTGCAGAGGATTTTTGTGAAGATAAACAGATTCCTAAAGAAGATATTAGAATATCAGTAAAAAGAAATAGAGGTAATAATAAGATTTGTTATTTATCTGAGGTAGAAAATGGTGTTTTATTAGCTTTAGAGACAGATGATATTGCGATTAGATTATGGATTAAGCAAGATAGTACATTACCTATGGGTAGTAGTCTACATTATCATGGATTAATGCAAATTGTAGAAGAAGATACTAGTATTGCGATTAATAAGTAGGGGATAAGATGGATATAGATTTAAGTAGTTTACATAGTGGTGTAGTAGATAAAGTTAGTATTACTGGAAATTATAAGTTAGATGAAGAATATTATAAAAATACTGATATTGTATCTTTAAGTGATATAGAAGTAGTTGGAAATGTTTTTCTAAAAGATGATGATGATGGCTTAAAAGACTATGTTAAATGTCAGATAAAAGGTGTAATGATAATTCCTGATGTAATAAGTTTAGAAGAAGTAGAATATCCTTTTACTATTGATTATGATGATTTTATCTTAGAAAATGATATAAAATGTGAAAATTTACTTGATATTTTAGCCTTTTTATGGGAGAATATTGTACTAGAGGTCCCCTTACACTTTACTAAGGTTCGAGATCTCAGTAAATTTCATGGGGATGGATGGAGTTTAATTAGTGAAGATGAACTAATCAATCATGATAATCCATTTAGTGATTTATTAAAAGATTTTGAAAAGGAGTGATATAGATGAAGTTAGACATTCAATTATTTGCTGTTCCTGATCATAGAGTTTCTAAAACTAGAAAAAGAATGAGAAGAAGTCATAATGCAATGGAATTACCTGGTGTAGTAAAATGTCCTAGTTGTGGAGAAATGATTAAACCTCATAGAGTATGTCCAAAATGTGGTACTTATAAAGGAAAAGTAGAAGTAAGTCATGAAGAAGAAGCTGAATAAGCTTTTTTTTTGGCTTGTTTTTTTATTTTAGTTTCTGTATAATTAGATTAGATAATAGAGGTTGGTGGTATGATGAAGAAAAAGAGAAAAAAGAAGAATCATATTAATCCTTCAATTATAGAATTATTATGTATTATTGGTATATTATTTGTCTTAATCTTAGCTGGATTAAGAGGTATACAAGTACTAAGTACATCTTCTTTAAAGAATTCTATTTATCATCAAGAAGAATTAGTAATAGAAGCTAGTAAAAAGTATGTCTCTACAATAGATAATTTAGATATTGGGAAAAGAAAAAAAGTTACTTTAAAAGAATTAGTATCTTTAGGATATTTAAAAAATGATATAAAAGATGAAGATAAGAAGTCTTGTATGAATGATTCTTATGTTTCTATTTATAAAGATAGTAATAAGAATTATCAATATATACCATATTTATTCTGTGGTAATAATATTAATTATAATGAAGCTAGTATTAATTCTTATTTTTTAAATGTAGTAAAGGAGAATAATAAATATAATATATCTATTGGTCGTATTTCTGAAATTAATACTGGAAAGATTTGATTTAATCAACAATTATCTTATCCATTAAGAAATACATCAACAAAACAGTCATTATGCATAGATTGTGGTAAACCAACAAGTGGTCCTAGATACATTAGATGTTCTAGCTGCTCAAGAAAACATACAATAGTACCTCTTGATAAGATGCTAGTAACAAGAGATGAATTAAAAAATTTAATTAGAAATTTTCTAAATTTTTTCATTAATTCTACCTCTTCCTCTCATATAACTATTTAACAATGAATGCTGTAGGAA
>CALCBO010000038.1 GCA_937897245.1 uncultured Caryophanales bacterium
ATAAACGATTCTAAATAACCTATATAATACAAACTAGAAACATAACTTATCATTAATGATATTACTAATAAAATCGTATTTATTATCATTTCTAGTTTATTTATCTCTTGTTTAGTTATTTTACTTATAATGTAATAAAATAATATGCTTGCTAAATATGATAAATAATAAAACCATTTATATCGTGCAAACGGAAAAGTGATACTAAAATTACCAAGGAATAAGAATATAAAACGAAATAAACCACTAATAATTATATATTTTGTATAAGAAACATATCCTTCTATTTTATTATTAGAGCATATAATAATAACTCCTATACTTAGAATATAAGACATCATTGTTATAAGAATATTAAAAGACACATGGTATAAAGATATTATTGCTAAAACAACTTTTAATACATATGTTGCAAAAACAGCCATAATTTTATTTTTGTTTATAATAATATTTTTATCAATAATCAAAACCAACAATAGCATTATACATTCAATTCCATTTTTTAAAATAAATTCTGTAACTATTGGTATCATAAATCTATACCTTGACATTTTTCACATTTACATCTAATACATTAGTATCAAGCCATTGTACAATTACAGTTATACTCATTGTTTCTTTGTCTAACTTTGTACCATAACTTCCGTTAATACGTATATTGCTATTCGTATTGCCATAGATTTCTGGTTTAGTACTTATAACGGCAACAAGATCACCATTTTCATCATTGTATCTAATTTTAACAGCAACTCGCACTGAATAGTTTTCTGTACGTGCGGAATTATTATTTCCATCATAATCATTTGGAAATTCCAAAACACCATTCATATAAACCATAACTGTTGTTTCTTGATATATATCCAATAATTCCGCATCACTACCTGTCATAGCATTACATTCAACACAACAAAACAACACCATTGAAAAAATAACTCCAAAAACTGCAATAATTTTTTTCACTTTTATACACCTCATCATTTCTTCACTAAAAATCATTACATATATATAATAGTTTTGTTTATATCCATTTCAAAAATAAGATCATTATGGTTTGATATAAAAATAATAGGAGTTTTAGGGTATTTTTCTTTAATCTGTTTTGCAATAGAAATTCCATTGTTCTCTTTTAAAATAATATCACAAAAAATAGCATAGTATGATTTCTCGGAAAGAATATTCATTGATAAATATTCTGAAAAATAACAAAATGAATTTGTAAATTCTTTCTTTAGAATTGTAATTAATTTATCTGCAAATATTTTGTCATCATCTATAATTAAGAAATTCATTATTTATTCTCCTTTTTTAACATTTTAGGAACATCCGGTTCATATGTATTTAATTTCGATGGAGTTGAAACACATATTATAGCTATAATGCTTAATATTTTAACTAATGCATTTAAAGTCTTTTTCTTCATGAATATATCACATCCTTTTTTTTATTATAATAAATTATTATAAAGAAATGAAAAAGTTTTTGTCGAAAAAAGAACAAAAACTGACGAAATTAACAATTTTATTTGTGAATCTACTATTTTTTGATAGTGAAGTTTATATTAATAAGTTTGCATAAATTGATAAAAATTAAATTTATCAGTAATAAGTTACAAGTTCTCACTTATATATTTTTTTGTTTTTATAAAGTGATAATTTCAGGATTAATTCAATAGCTTCCATATTCACGATTTAAAGCAGTTTGTCCATAATTGTTTATTACTCTATACTCAGATCATTATCTGTTAAAAATTGGATACCAACTACTTTGATTCAATCTACAAAGTTCAATAATGGTGGGAATTTTTTATCACATCCCATATCTTTTATTATTTCAAGTAAACCAACATCAGTAGTATAGTAACAATAGAAAAAAATTGTTTGCTGACTTCTTTAACAAATTCTTCTCTATACTTTTTATAGATATAGCGAATAATATCAAGAGAGTATTGGAAAGTAATTTTTAATGTACGATAGCTAAAAATATTTTTCTGATATCAGCACCTTTTTCGGCAATTGTTTTAAACGATTCAAGAATATTATTTTCTGCTCATATTTCTAATAGTGAATCAGTGTATTGAAGTTTCTTATTTAGTGGTGTCTTGTTTGTTTTCTCAAGATATTTCATGATTTTATCAGAATCATTTAAATAAAATGCATAAACCAATGTTTATTTAATTATCTCTTCCTTCATTGATTTTTTTAATTTTTCTTTATCTTTATCTCTAGAAAGTTATAGAGTATTCTTGAAATAAAATTTATTAGCACATCTCACTATAACCTAATTCAACATTATAGTGAGATATTATTTTGTGTTCATAAAGCTTATGACATACATATTTAAAAATATGAATTCCATATTCTTTCATATGTTTGAAGTATTCTTGGCATTTCTCAAAGACATTATTATCTAAGTGATTATTGTACTCAATTTTTCCATTACAAACTCGATATAATATAGAGTGCAAAGGATAAAATAATAATGTAGGAAAGAGACTAAATAAAAATGTCGGAAAACCTACAAAATTATTTTGTCTTTTTTTATCTTTTAGTACTATCTCTATAGGAGGTAGTACTAATGAATATAAATATAGTAATCAAATTAGAAGCAGACTTTTTATTGATGGAAGCAAATGGAATCAAGCCTAATTATGCTGAGCTTGGAAGGAAGTACAATCTAGATTATCGTACTGTTAAAAAATATCATCAAGGTTATAAAGGTAAACCTAAAAACAGAAATAAACCAAGTAAGCTTGATAATTATAAGGAGGTGATTAAACAAAAACTAGAGATTCCTAGAAATAGTAGAAAAAGTGTTTATGAGTTTCTTGTAGATATATATGGAGTTGATCTTATTGGTTCATATTCTAATTTTAAGATTTATTGTAAAAAGAATAAACTTAAACCTAGCAATGGTACATCTGGTGGTAATACAAGATTTGAAACTGAACCTGGTGATATCGCTGAATGTGACTGGAAAGAATCCGTACATCTTGTATCAAAAAATGGTGAAGCATTTATAGTGAATATATTTCATCTCGTTCTAAAGTTCTCCAGATACAGTTATCTTGAAATCACTTTATCAAGAGAACAGACTGTAGTTTTCAGATGTCTGATTAATGCGTTTAATTATTATGGTGGAATTCCTGAAAGAATACTGTTTGACAACATGTCAACTGTTGTAGATGTGTCAGTCAGATCAAAAAGAATCAACAGTAAAATAATTCAGTTCTCAAAAGACATTAATTTTAAGGTTCAGACATGTAAAGCAAGACATCCGTTCACAAAAGGAACTAATGAAGCCAGAAACAAAATTATTGACTGGTTAAGAAGCTACAACGATGAATTTGAAACATTCGAAGATCTTCAGAAGATTGTTGATAAAATTAATATGAAGATGAATACAGAAATATGTGAAGGAACAGACATGCCACCTTGTGTTCTCTTTTATAAAGAAAAAGAATACTTAAATCCATTGCCTGATTCAGCTGTTATAGACAGATACACTGCACCGACCAAAGTACTTGTATCACATCAGCAGCTGATAACCTACAAGGGAATTAAATATTCAGTAGATAAAAGTTATATCGGTGAATACGTTCAGCCAGAAGAATTCAATGATAAACTTCAAATATATTATAAAGGAAAACTGATTCAAATACATCAGTTATCTCAAAATCCGATCAACTACACTGAAGATCATTACAGACAGTCCTTATCAAAAGCAGTAAAACAGGAAAATATTGATGAAATTGTATTGAATAATCTTAAAATAATGGATTCAATACTTGATATTAGAAAAGTAACAGTAACTAAAACTGATGCAGTAAAATCACATGAGGCATTACTTGCTTATCTTGTTTCACATGGTGCTTTAAGCTCCTGGATTAAACGTTTTATTCAGTCTCTTACAAAAGAGGATAGGATTATATTCTATGATGAACTTATTAAAATGTTGCCCTATGTCATAAATGAGGAAGAATTCTTCAATGCATTTAAACATGCAGTAAATAAAGATAATGTTCGTCTTACAAGAGTATATTTCTGGGGATTAGATATTTTAGGAAATTATGAGATTTTAAGTGAAGAGGGATATTCTTCAATTTACAGAGATTTTGAAAAAGAAACTAATGAATATCTTCTTGATGTGAAAGAAGGTATGGAGGAAAGATAAGAATGAGTACAATCAATGAATTAATGAACAACCTTGAAACATTAAAACTATTAAAAATAAAAGAAAATATAAATAGTTATCTTGATATGGTGTCTAATGGTGTAAAAACACCATTAGATGCTTTAAATGAATTAGTTAAAATGGAAATAACCAGTCGTGATGATATGGCAATTATAAGCTGTGTAAAAGTAGCTAATTTCCCATTTCAGAGAGATATAAAGGATTTTGACTTTGGATTTCAGCCTTCAATTGACAAAAATAAAATAATGGATTTAATTTCATTAAGATTTATCGAAACAAATGAAAATATTATATTATGCGGAACACCAGGAGTTGGTAAGACACATTTAGCTGTCGCTATTGGAACTGCAGCTGCCAGACAAAGATATTCAGTATATTTTATATCGTTTCATGAATTAATTACACAGTTAAGAAAAGCAAAGTATGAAAACAGACTTGAAGCAAGAATCAAATGGTTCTGCAGATATAAAATACTTGTGGTTGATGAGGTGGGATATGAAAAAATGGATAATGATACAGCTAACCTTTTTTTTAATCTAATAGCTAAAAGATATGAAAAATCGAGTACAATTATTACTACAAATTTAACATTCTCTAAATGGCCTGATGTATTTGGAGATCCGGTATTAACTAATGCACTATTAGATAGATTACTTCATCACTGTTCAGTATTAAATATAAATGGTCCGTCATATCGTTTGAAAAATCAGCTTCAGTACTTAACGGAATCTGATTAATAAGGACAAAATAAAAATGTTGGTTTTCCTACATTATTATTTTGTCCACTTTCCAACATTTTTATATTGACTTTTGCAATTAGCACATCTCACTATAACCTAATTCAACATTATAGTGAGATATTATTTTGTG
>CALCBO010000039.1 GCA_937897245.1 uncultured Caryophanales bacterium
GTAAATTAGTGCTTATTAATGCATATCCTAAACCTATTAATAGTAATAATCCTGCAAGTATTGTTCCACAAAACTTCTTTTTATTTCTTCTTTTCATCGTTTTCTATCCCTCTCTATTTTCTATCCTAATTATATAATGAGTAATCTCTTAAGTCAATTATTTTATCAAATAGCAGTAAAAAAGAGTGAATTTTCTTCGCAATCATTTTTGATATAATTATTACATAATAAAAAGGTGGTATGTAATAATGAATAGAAAGCAAAGAAGAGAATTACGAAAAGATAAAAATTTAGTAATTGAATTATACTCTATTATCAATAAATATCTTCCAGATTTATTTAATAAATTTGATAATCTATCTGATGTTAGACATCAATCATATATCACTTATAGTATGAAAGTTATTTGTGTTACACGTCTTTTTGGCTTAATTTGTGGTCTTACATCTTTATCTACAATTTCTTCTGATTTTTTTAATACAGATTATTGTATTAAAAATATTTCCTCCATTTGTAACTCGAATCTTTCCGAACTTCCTTATTGGGAAACTATTCAAGATGTTTTTATGAATCTTAAAATCTCTGAACTTAGAGATATTCAAAAGTATATTGTAAAAGCACTAATTCGTTCTAAAATGTTTGATAAATATAGATTTAACGGTGCATTTCAATTATTATTTGATGGTACCGGTTTATCAAATCATGATTATAATTTAAATGGTAATTGTTTAAAAAGAAAACATAGTGATGGTAAAATTTCCTATTATAAGTATGTATTAGAATGTAAATTAGTTGTAGGGAACATTGTTATTAGTCTTGATTCTGAGTTTATAGAAAATAATAATATGCTCACTGAAAAACAAAAACAAGATTGTGAAATCAAAGCCTTTAAGAGAATGGTTAAACGGATTAAGAAAAATTATCCTAAATACATTTTTATTATTACAGGGGATGCTTTGTATGCCACTAATCCAATTATAAATATATGTAAGAAATATAAATGAAAATATATATTTAATTTGAAACCTGATAGATTAAAAGAAATTAATAGTTCTTTTGAAGGAAATATAAAATTACTAAATGAAACTACGGTTTCAAACTATTATCTTTCAAAAGGTATTAAATACAAAAATAATATAATAAATGCATTCAAATATATTGAAACCAAAAGGGAAAGAAGTACAACCTTTAGATACATAAGTAACATTGATATTAATGATTATAATATTAAAGAAGTAGTTGAATTAGGCAGAAGAAGATGGAAAATTGAAAATGAAGGATTTTACACACAAAAGCATAGAACATTTAATATTTCACACTTAAACAGTAGAAATGATAATTCTATGAAATGTCATTACTTCTTTATTCAATTTGCACATACCATTAGACAATTACTAGAACAGGGAAATATACTAGTAAAATCATTAAAACTCAAAATAAAAGAAGTAAGCTCAACCCTTTTCAAAATGCTTACTTCCAAAACCACAGATCTTAATGAAATTAATAAAAATTTTCAATTAAGATTTGATACTTAAATTATAACTCAATTGTTCTTTGAAATCACTAATTATTTAAAAAAATTTTTTCAGACCTGTAAATAGGTCTTTTCGTAGTGAAAGGAAAAAAAGAAAAATTGAGAAGAAAAAAATAGATAGAATGATTTTTTACCAAATTCTATCTATTTTTCAGTAAAAATTATTTTTACTCTTATTTACTGTCAAATAGTTATTATTTAACACATCATTATACACAAAAAAATAGAGCTAATTAAAGTTCTATCTCATTAATCTCTATCAAATTTCTTTTTAAAAAATATATACAGCCAATAAAAGCCAGTAAATAACAACCATAATACTAATATAAAATTACTAACTTGTACAAATGACAATATAGTATCATTTTTATATATATTAGGAACATCTAATAAATCTACTCCATCATAAGTAGCTAAAGCCATAAAGGACATAAAAAAGAAATATAAAATACTAAAGAATAAATAATTTATTACTTTTTTAAAATAACTAATCTTTTTACTAAATAAAGTCCAAAGTATCATTGCTGTTACAAATATAATTATAAAAAAATAAGCTATAGTAGAAGGAAAATAAATATAATTCATTACTGCTTTAGTAAAAGAATCTATACATGTTTGAACATAAGAATTATAACTTATAAATATTCCTATAACATAACCTACATATATACCAATCGCAATTATTTGAACAAATCTATTATTTCTTTTTAAATTAATTATTAATATAACAAATAAAAGAACGCTTAAGATAAACATTTCAATAGATAAAAAAGAAGAGAATATATATTTTATAATTATTCCCAACTTTCCTAACAAAGATAAATTCATCCTATCACCTTCTTCTAGCCAATCAATTCCGCTACATATACAGTTTGAGCATAGTCATTATCTTTTGTACAGGTAATCAATGTTAAACAAGTTCTATCATAATTTCTTCTTAATGATACTACACCAGTCTTAGGTACTTCATATATATTAACTAGCTGATATTCATATCTTCTTCCTAAATATGTAATATAAGCCATATCTCCAACTTCTAATCGATAAAGAAAAGCAAAATAAGATATATAAGCATCTCCTGAATGAGCCATTAGTATTAGGTTACCATTCTCTACATCTGGTAGAGTAGAACCTCCTACCATTGATACATTATACTGTATATTATTATATCTTGAATCAACGTTATAAAAACCCCTTTTTAAACCAATTTTTGGTATTTCCAATACTCCTAAATATTTACTATAATCAACTACATAATTTTCAGTTTCTTCTGAAGAATCAATATTTTCAGCCATAGGTACATTTTCTATGACATCTTCATTTTTTACTTCTTCAGGAACTACATCCATCATCGCTATTCTCATATCAGAATATATTTGATCTTTCATTTTAATAAAGTAATTCCAAAATAAAGAAATAAAACCAAAAAAAATAAGGAAAGAGCCAATTAATAATATATGGCTCTTTTTAAATTTATTGTTTATTTTTAACTGGTTTAGCATTCGCATAAACAATACCAACACCACATAATAATACAATTAATCCGACAAAGTAAACTGTTTGAGCTTTATTCATACCAGTATCAGGAGCTCCAACAAATTCAATTGATACTCCTTCAGCAATATTCTTAGTAGCTCCTGTTACAGAAACAACTCTTTGTTTAGCCCCTTGAGAAGAATCAGCAATTTCATAAAAACTTCCTGCTAAAGTATCAAAATGACCTGTAACATTTACTTTTAATTCTTGAACAGATTGAGTTACTTTATCAACTGGAACTCTAACATAAAATTTAGTTGTTTTAGGAACTCCAGTCATTGATGAAATTGGATTACCATTCTCATCTACTACAATTGCTCCTTCTACTCCAGATAATGAAATATCATATGATTGTAAGAAATCTGCTGGTGTACCAACTACAGAAATTATTGGTGATTGATAAAATTTACCATCATCAGTCTTTGAAATTTCTCCATCTGCTTTAGTTACTGCTAATAGTCTAGAACTAGATGCTTCATCAGCACTCTTAACTAAACTTTCAATTTTTGCATATACACCTGTAGCTGAAACAGATCCAACTGAACTTCCATCAGGTCCTGCAATATCAAATACTGTAGCATTTTTAATATTATTAATTTCAGTTTCTGTTAAGGCATGTGCTGCAACTCCAGGATTCTTTGCATTTTGATATAACCAAATTGCAACTTGAGTTGCCCATACTTCAACATATTTTTCATAAGCTGCATCAATCTCAACACCATTTAAGATTTTCTTTCCATTTACCATACTGTTATTTAAGATATATAAGAAACCATAATCATCTATATCTTGATATTTCTTATATTGAACAACTGTATCAGGAATTGGAATAGTATGCTCTATACAAAATACCGGATTTGCTCCATTTTCATCAGAAGCTAATAATGAAACTGGAAAAGTAGTACTTGAATCTCCACCTGAACCAGCGGCTCTTCCATCAACTCTACCTACTTTATGAAAATCAAAAGTATCACCAGTAAGCCCAGCTGGTGCTGCATAACTAACACCTGTTCCTTGTATATTTGACATTCCAAATGCCACTAAAGATACTAACGCAAATGCCGCTACAACAAAAGATAAAACTACAGAAACATCCCAAACACTTTTTTTCTGTTGTTTATTTTGTTGTTTTCTTTGTTCTTCTTCCATATATATTTTTTCCATATAAATCTCACCTTACCTTATACTACTATTATACCATGATTTAAAAAAAAGCAAACATTTTTTTACGCAATTGTAAAAATTTTGTCATATTCAATGTCAACATCCTTATCTCCCATATACATAACTGCTAGAACATCACCTTTTTTTACCTTATCACCAACTAATTTATTTAATCTTACTCCTACTGTATAATCTATCTTATCTTGAATATTTTTCTTTCCAGCTCCAAGTTCTAATGATACTTTACCTAATTCTAAAGCATTAATTTTTTGTATAACCCCACTACTTCTAGCACATATTCTACGCATTTTAGAACTAACTTTTATTTTCTCAATATTTCCCTTTTGAGCCTTAACCATCTCTAAGAATTTCTCATAAGCAGAATTATCAGCAATACTCTTTTTTACTAGTCCTAAAGCTTTATTTTTTGGTATTTCTAACCCCATACTAACCATTTCACTAGCAAGGTCATAACATAACTCTACTAAATTATTATCTTTTTCTTTTCCCTTTAAAATATCCATTGCTTCTAATACTTCTAAACTATTTCCAATATTTTTACCTAAAGGAGTATTCATATTACTTATTATACAACGTACTTCTCGATGATAAACCTTTCCTATTTTTATCATTAATTTTTTTAATTCAAAAGCTTCCTTTAATGTTCTTAATAATGCTCCATTACCAACTTTAATATCAATTAGTATTTTATCTGATCCACCTGCTATCTTTTTACTCATAATACTAGAAGCAATTAAAGGAATAGAAGATACTGTAGCAGTCACATCCCTTAAAGCATATATAACTTTATCCATTGGTACTAAAGAAGCAGTTTGTCCAGTAACTACTAGGCCTATATCATGTACTTGTTTAATTATTTCTTCATCACTTAAATTAATTCTATATCCTGGAATACTCTCAAGTTTATCTATTGTACCCCCAGTATATCCAAGTCCTCTACCACTCATTTTAATAACTGGTATTCCTATACTAGCAACAATTGGAGCTACTACTAAAGTTGTTTTATCACCTATTCCTCCAGTTGAATGCTTATCTACTTTTATTCCTGGAATATCTGAAAAATCTAATATATCTCCACTATCAATAAATATTTTAGTAAGAGCAAAAATCTCTTCATCAGTCATTCCATTAATACAAATAGCCATTAATAAACTAGACATTTGATAATCTGGAACTTCTCCATTCAAATATCCATTAAATATAATATCTAACTCTTTATAAGACAACTCTTTACCAATTCTCTTTTTATTAATAATATCTAATATCATATAATTTCCTTTCTATAAATATCCGAATCTCTTTTAATATAATTACAATTCTCATATAATTTATGAGCAGCTATTCTAAATCTACTACAAGTAAGTTCTAAATAACTTACTCCCATTTCTTTAGAAACTTTATCTACATAATTCATTAATTCTTTTCCAAGTCCTAATCCTCTATACTTTTCTTTAACACAAACATAATCTACATGAACATAATTAATCTCTTTTATCGGATTAAATATCTTAGTAAGTAAAGCATATCCAGCTACTTCATTATCAATACATACAACTATTTCTTGATAATTATCATCAGTAAAATTATTCTTAGTAACTGAAAAAGCCTCTTGTAATAACTCATTAACTTTCTCTAAATCTTCTTCCTGATATTTTCTAACTGTAATATTCAAACTACCACCTACCTTATTTATCTCAATTATATCAAAATCTAGAAAAAAAACAACTGGTGATTACCAACAATAATCACCAGTTTATATAATTATTCTTCTTCTTTCTTATGGTTAGACAAAAATGTGATTTTTTCACAAATAAGTTCAATTTTATTCTCTTTTTTCCCCTCTTCTCTTTCTACAACACGTGACTGAATTCTACCTTTTATTCCAACGATATCTCCACGACTACAGTATTCAGATGTATTTTCCGCAATATTATCAAAAGCTATACAATCTAAAAAATCAGTATCATATGTACCATCACTATTTTTAAAACTACGGGGAACAGCTAATGGTATAGTCGCAACTTTTACTCCATTTTCTGCTTTATGTACTTCAATATTACGAGTCAATCTTCCTACTAAAATAATTTGATTAAGCATAAACCACCTCCTCTCGAAGTGGTATAATAAGCTAATTTAATAAATACTGCAAACCACTAAAAATAAGAATTCACATGAATTATAAGTCAAAAAAAAAGATTCTCTCTAAGGAAAATCATTTTTTCACATATATTTTATTATTCAAAAAACAAGTTTACTATAAATTTCTTTTTATTAACTGATTTAATTCTACTGCATATTCCATTGGTAATTCTTCTCTAAATTTCTCAATAAAACCTAATATAATTAAATCCATTGCTCTTTCTTTAGAAATACCTCTACTCATTAAATAAAATAAATTATCTTCACTAATCTTTGATACAGTAGCCTCATGTTCTATTGAACTATTCTCATTAAAACAAGAATTAATAGGAACTGTATCACTTCTAGATAAATCATCTAATATTAAGGTATCACATTTAACATTAGCTTCACTTTTTTCTGACTTTGGATGAATCATTACTTTTCCTCTATAAGTAGCATCTCCACCATTTCTCGCTATACTTTTAGATATAATATTACTAGTAGTATGCTTACCCATATGAATCATTCTAGCTCCTGTATCTTGTATCTGTCCTTTACTTGCTACACTAATAGTAATACAAGTACCTTTAGCATAATCTCCCTTTAATATACAACAAGGATATTTCATTGTAACTAAACTTCCTATATTACCATCTATCCATTCCATAGTTCCATTCTTATCTACTAATGCTCTTTTAGTTACTAAATTATAAACATTATTAGCCCAATTCTGTACTGTAGAATAACGACATTTACTATTTTTACCAACATATATTTCAACAACAGCCGCATGTAAACTACTATCACTATAACTAGGAGCAGTACATCCTTCTATATAATGTAATTCACTATTATCATCAACTATTATTAAACTTCTTTCAAATTGTCCCATATTCTTACTATTAATTCTAAAATAACTTTGTAATGGTCTATCTAATTTAGTATTTGGTGGTATATAGATAAAACTACCTCCTGAAAAAACTGCTCCATTTAAGGCTGCAAACTTATTCTCATTATTATGAACTATTTTTCCAAAGTATTTTTTTACTAAATCAGGATACTCCTTCATAGCATTCTCAATAGAAGTAAAAACAACTTTCTTTTTTTCAATTTCCTCTATCATTGAATGATATATAACTTCACTCTCATATTGAACACCCATACCACCCATATGAGCTTCACTTTCCAATACTCCAACTGAATCTAAGTCATCTACAATTGGTTTTAAAATATTATTCCAATCACTTTGAATCTTATCATCAGTTTCACTATTTTTATAATATATTATTTTAGAAAAATCTAAATCTATCTTTGGACCAAAATCTGGCATATCTATCTTTTCAAATTTTTTATAACTATCTAATCGATATTCTTTTATCCAAGATTCTTCTTTTTTTATTTTGGAAATTTGTTCTACTTTTTTAGCATCTATTCCAACAACTTCCATCTAATCACCTCTGTCTTAAACGATATGCGTCTCCTTTATCACGTTCAAATAATAAACAATTAAATTCATCTAATGTTTTAGCATCCTCTGCTATCTTCTTTGAATTCTTTAATCTATCAAAAAATGATGATTTATCTCTATATAAAGCATAACGATCAGCAAAAAACAAATCTGAATTCATTACATATTTTTCCACTTCGTTTAATTCTACTTCATCTTTACCAAACATCCCTTTAACAGAAACATTATCTATAACATAACAAACTCCATCTTTTACTTCACCTTCAACTAATCTAATCATACTTCCATAGTCTTCTCCTGCAGATGTTGTATTACTATATGGTACTCTCTCATATACTGGAACTTCTACTGCTGGATTTAATAAATTATAGTATTTATCTCCAACATGTATTAAAAATACATAAGCTGCTATTGGTAATATCTCAACTGCATTGCGTTCTTCCTCAAAATATCTTATTTGTGCTAATCTCATATTATTTGTTTTCATTGTCTTCTCCCCCACTTAATTTATCAATCATTTTTTCTACTGCTTCACTTGGAAGTAATGCACAATTCTTTCGATTAGGTTGCTTACAAATCTCATCATAAACATTTAATTCACCTAATAATTCACTATCATATTCCTTTTCCTCTATCATATTCTGATAATTAGTAAGAATATTTAATGCCTCTTCTACACTTTTTCCAAGAATTGTCTGTATCATAATAGAAGTAGCCGATGTACTAATAGCACATGCTTCTCCATCAAATCTAATATCTTTAATAATCCCATCTTCTACCTTCATCATAAAATCAAGATTATCAATACAACTCTCACTATTAGTATTAACTTTTAAATAACTATCATCATCTATTAAACCTCTATTTACAGGATCTTGATAATTATCTAAAATAATTTCTCTTCTTATATTACTATCCATAACCCCTCCTACAATACTATCTTAAATATATCTTTACCATTAGTTAAAGCATCAACTAACTTATCTATATCTTCATAATTATTATAAAAATACATACTTACTCTAACTGTATTTTTAATATTAATCTCGTCTTTTAATAATTTAGCACAATGATTACCACTTCTAACATATATATTATAATAATTTAAATATACTGAACTATCTTGCGCAAATACTCCATCTATATTAAAAGCTAATATACCACTATCTGTATTTTTATTATAAATTATCAAATTAGAAATATCCTTAATTTTATCTATTAAGTATTTTTTTAATTCAATTTCATATTTATGTATCTTATCCATTCCAATACTTATTAAATAGTCAATTGCCTCTCCTAAACCAATTACTTCTGCAATTGGCGGAGTACCTGCTTCAAACTTAATTGGTACTTTCTTTAACTCATAAGTATTATCATCTAAAAAAGTACTATTCATTCCTCCTCCATAACATAAAGGCTCCATTTCTTCTAATAATTCTTTTTTACCTACTAATACTCCTACTCCTGTAGGGCCACACATCTTATGTCCTGAAAAAGACAAAAAGTCCATATTACATTTCTTAAAATCTGTTTTTAAATGTGGAACACTCTGAGCTCCATCTACATTAAATAATATTTTATTGTTCTTACAGTATTCTCCAATCTTATAAACATCTCTCACATCACCAATAACATTACTAATATGAGCTAAACTAATTACTTTAGTTTTATCTGTAACACATTTCTTAATATTATCAAGACTCAAACTATAATCATCATTTAATGGAACATATTTAATAACTATTCCTATCTCTTCACTTAACTTTATCCAAGGAAGAACATTAGAAGCATGTTCTGCTTTATTAAGAATTACTTCATCATTCTTTTTTAAATGTTTTCTCATATAACCAAATACTACCATATTAATAGACATTGTTGTTCCACTAGTAAATACTACTTCATCTTTATCACAATTAACAAAACCAGATACTTTATCTCTTACTCCATCATATAATTCATTTGTCTTAACAGCCGCATCATAATCTCCTCTATGAATATTAGAAGTATGTTTTGTATAATATTCATTCATTTTATCTATTACACATTTTGGTTTTAATGATGTTGCTGCACTATCAAAATAGATTGTATCTTGTAATAACATTGGAAAGTCTTCTCTATTCATTTTGTCACCTCCTATATTTTTTTCACTTACTATTATTTTATGTTTTAAAACACTTTTTTAATGTGTTTTTATACCAATATTTAAGCAATATTATTTTATCACTATTTTATCTAAAAAAAAAGAGTAAATAATTACTCTTATGAAACTTTAGAATATGTTTTTGTATTACCGTCTTCTAATATTCCTGAAAATTCAGAATAAATAGTTCTCATAGTTTCTTGATACTTTTCTGCTTTTCTATTTAAAGATTCGATTTTATCATCTTTAGTTTCAAGTTCACTCTTCATTTCTTTTATATCT
>CALCBO010000040.1 GCA_937897245.1 uncultured Caryophanales bacterium
AGATAAAATTTTAGCAGAAAAAATTGCAAGCGAATACGCTCCAAAAGAAACAAGCAAAATCGTTGCTTTAAAAAAATTAGATAGAAAAGCAAAAGAAGGAGCAACTATCTTTGCCTTTACATTTGGTATTGTTATGTCATTAGTAATGGGTAGTGGTATGTCAATTTGCATGGGGGTTATTGGAGATGGTTCAATTACTACATTTGTTATTGGTTTAGTTTTAGGTTTAGTAGGAATTTTAGGAGTTTCTATTAACTATCCAATTTATAAAAGATTATTAAAAGTTGGTAAATTAAAATACGGTAATGATATTATTAGATTAGCTAAAGAAATTTCTGAAGAAGAATAAGGAGTAAAATAATGAATAAGTCAGAAAGTAAGTATTATAATACTGCAGTACTTATGGATGAGGCTCTTTTATTACTTTTAGAAACAAAAGATTTTGATTTTATTACAATTAAAGAAATATGTAAAAAAGCAGGAGTAAATAGATCAACATTTTATTTGCATTATGAAAATACAAATGACTTATTAAATGAAGCAATTGGATTAATCAATAAAAGATTTAATGAATCATTTAATAATAAAAAATTTGATGCTCATGGGTCATCAAAAGAAGATTCATTCTTTATAACTAAAGAATATTTAATACCATATTTAACATTTGTAAAAGAAAATAAAAGAGTGTTTAAATTAATTCATGAAAAACCACATATTTTTGATAATAATGGTTTAAATAAAAAATTATATGAAGATACTTTTTCTTTAATTTTAGATAAATATAATGTTAAAGAAAATGAAAAACAATATATCTTTTCATTCTATACAACAGGTACCTTATCAATTGTATTAAAATGGTTAGAAAATGATTGTAAAGATGAAATAGAATTTATATCTAATATCATTATTAATATTATTAATCAAGCAAGATAGAGTATTCTCTATCTTTTTATTTTGATGTATAATAATAAAAAGGGAGAAATATTTATGAAAAAGATAATAAAAAGAATAATAGTAGTATTTATATCATTTATTTTTTTTGCTTTCTTGTTTGTTGAATCGTAAAAACCTTTTAGTCTGTATCTTTCGTATGCGTAATCGGCTAGTATATAATCAAATGGTAAAAAATAATCTGTAATTTTTTCTTCAATTATTTCTTTTTGAAAGCAATTATCATCATTTCTTACTATTTCATAATCAATTCCATTTATTTCTACTTTTTTCATGTTATCTCACCTCTTTATTATTATAACATGCATTATTTAAAGATATTACTTTTTTATGAATTAATTTTATTTGGAATTTCTCCTTCTATTATATCTACTTCAATTGGCTCAACTATTATAATACTTCTTTTGTGGGAACTAAGTGGTTGTATAATCTGCTCTTGGACTTTAATTATTAAATCTATTTCAATTAAAAGATTATTAATACCATAATCTTTTGTTTTTATATCTATTTTTGTATCAACATATTTATAAAAATCTATTTTTATTGGAATGCTTGGTCCTTTATAAAAAAAAATTGAATTATTCCCAGATGGAATTATATTAGCTTTATAGTATAATCCGTTCTTTTTATATTTATTTTTTATTATTTTATTTGTGTCTATATTTGACAAATCACCTTTTTTAATTTGTTCTAATTTTTTTATTACCTTTTTTTCTATTTTACTTTTTATTTTTTTTATTGCTTCCATATTATATGATATATATTTTGTTGAATTTTTTTTAATTAATATTGTTTCATTAATTTTTGAATTATAATTATGAATGGTTTGTGTTAATTCACTTCTTATAATATTTTCAAATTCATTATTCAATTTATTATCTATTATTTTAGATATAGATTTGTCTAGATAATAAATATTAATAATTGTTAATACTACAATAACTAAACACGTTATAATATGTATTTTTTGCTTTTTTTTATTTATTCTATTTTTACTAATATAACATCTTCTCCTATTTTAGTAATTTCGTTCCACTTTATCTTTTTTTCATTATCTTTATTGAACGATAAAAATTTATTATTCTGTTCAATAAAAAAAAACTCTACTTGACCATCAGATGATACCTCGATGTCTGTTATTGTACCCATATTTTTTCCTGATATAATACTTATTACTCTTTTAGTTTGTAAATCAGATATTAGAATAATTATACCTCCTAGCTCTAATCTTCTACTTCATCTTATGTATTGATTTTTATTTTAGTACTTTTTTTAATTGGGAAATAGCTTTTTTTTCTAACCTTGAAACCTGTGCTTGACTAATATCTAATTCTTCTGCTATTTCTATCTGTGATTTTCCTATGTTAAATCTCTCGTCTAATATATATTTTTCCCTTTTTGACAATTTAGCAATTTCTTCATTTAAAACTAAATTGTTTGAAAAATCTTTGGCTACAGACTTATCTTCAATTTGATCATATAAATATATTATATCTCCTCCATCACTATATACAGGTTCATACATACTGATAGGATCCTTCAATGCAATTAGTGCATTATTTATTTCATATTCACTAATATTCAATTCTTGTGAAAGATATGAAAGAGATGGTTCTGATCCATTTTCTGAATAATAGCTTTCTTTCAGTTTAAGAGTCTTATAAGCTATATCTTTTATAGAGCGACTTACTCTTATACTAATGTTATCTCTTATATACCTTTTTATTTCACCTTGAATCATTGGTACAGCATAAGTAGAAAATCTTACATCATACTTTAAATCAAAATTATCAATTGCTTTTATTAAACCAACGCAGCCTATTTGAAATAAATCATCAAGATTATCTGATTGATAATAAAATCGTTTTAGGATTGATAAAACAAGTTTTAAATTACTTTCAATTAATAAATCTCTAGCAAATAAATCGCCTTTCTTATATTTTATAAATAGTTCTTTCATCTCATCATATGATAAATGAACTAATTCATTTGTATTCACTCCACTAATTTCAACTTTATATTTTCCCATATTGACCTCCAATAATTTTATGAGAAATCTTTTTATTTTTTATACAAAAAAAGAGAGCTTATTCTCTCTCTAAATAATCTGCTCCTTTATGTGGCTCTTCAAAAAGTAATCCTTTATAGTTTTGTTGACGTAAAGCTTCATAAATGACAATTGCTACACTGTTAGAAACATTTAGGGCTCTTACTTTATCAGTCATAGGAATTCTCATGCAGTGTTCTAAATTATCTTGTAATATTGATTTTGGTATTCCAGTTGATTCTTTACCAAATATAAAATATAAATTATCATTATTCTTATTTTCATAATTAAAACTTGTATGGGGCTTATGTCCATATCGTGTAAAATAATAGTAAACTCCATTATTTTTAATCTTAAAATCTTCAAAATTCTCATATATTTCATAATCTAATTTATCAATATAATTAACTCCACTTCTTTTAAGATGAACATCATCTATAATGAATCCTAATGGTTTAATTAAATGTAATTTTGTGTTTAATTAAACTTTCCATATTTTATAAGGTCTAATATAAAGTGTCAAATAATCTTGGATCAAATACGATATGAAAAACATTAATATATTGACAATTTTATTGTTAATAACTTGTTCGGTTTTCTCGCAAAACAAACATCTGACAGTTTCAGGGCGTGTCATAGAAAAGGATACCAAAGAACCGGTCGTTCAAGCGAATCTGCAATTGTTCCGTTTACCCGACAGTACTTATGTGGGAGGTACGGCATCGAATTTGAAAGGGTATTTTTCTTTTTCCAGAATAACGGCAGGCAAATATGTATTAAAAGTATCATATGTTGGATTAAAAAATAAGGTATTACCTCTAGTACTTTCTCCTTCCGTTTCAACACATCAAGTTGGCACAATTGCATTAGAGTCAGATGCTATCTTAATGAAAGAAACCGTGATTACGGCAGAGGCACCTCAAGTACAGGTAGTGGAAGATACATTGATATTCAATGCTTCGGCATATCGTACACCTGATGGGGCGATGTTGGAAGAGCTGGTAAAGAAATTTCCGGGTGCAGAAGTTGATGATGACGGCAACATT
>CALCBO010000041.1 GCA_937897245.1 uncultured Caryophanales bacterium
AGCAAATTTTAAGCCATTATCTTCTTTAGGATTATGAGAAGCTGTAACCATTACTCCACTTGGTATTCCTAGTTTAATACAAGCATAATAATACATTGGGGTAGTACATAAATCTAGAGAAACAACATCTACTCCTGTTTCAGTAATTCCTTTTATTAAAGCCTCATATAGAGCTGGTGATGAAGTACGATTATCATGTCCTACAACACATTTTTGTTTTCCTAATTTCTGAATATGTGTACCAAATCCTAAACCAAAAGTATAAGAGGTATCTTCATCTAATTCAGTAGGATATATTCCTCTAATATCATATCCTCTAAATATGTTACTTTTCATATCTTCTTTATATTTATATTCCATATTATTCCTCCTACTATAATCATATCAATAGATATGAAAAAATGGAAGAAAAATAATTAGAAATTTGTATTAGATATAGTATTTATTTTGTTTTAAATTAATAATTGGTATACATTGAATATTTTTATTAAATAAAAGAAAAAACTCTGGTACCAATATAAAAAGAAATCCACCTAACACACGTAATCAACGTATGATTTAGGTGGAAAAGACATTAATCGCATTCACTCAACATGACGTATTAAGTGTTCCTTTTTTTATTGTATGAAGTTTCCTTCATCTATATACATAACAACATAGAAAACTGTTTTTTTAAGATTTTTTAATACTAGAAAATTGACTTTAATAAACCGAATGAGATTAACATCATAATGATACTACATAGTAATAAACCAACAATAGCGGCAAGTAGACATTTTTTTCTATCCATTTCTAAAACAGCAGCTATTAAACAACCAGTCCAAGCTCCTGTTCCTGGAAGTGGTATACCAACAAATAAGACTAAGCCCCAAAAGCCATATTTTTCTATTTGGCCTTTATGTTTATCTACCTTTTTATCTAGCCATTTAGCAATTTTATGAAAATGTTTACTATTACGCATAAAATCTAAAACAGAATTAATAAACCATAAAATAAATGGAACTGGTAAAAAGTTACCAATAACTGCAACAAAATAACTTCTAATAGGATCTAACCCTATTAAAGATGCAGCAAGTAGTCCTCCTCTCATCTCTAAAATAGGCATTAGAGAAATGATAAAGACTATTAATTCTTTACCAAATGGTAAAGCCTCTAGGCCACTGAATAAACCTACAAACCAACTTACTAAACCTTCAACCATATTTTCACCTAACTTTCTAATATTTCCATAATAAGTGGAACAACATGTCTCTTTCGAGATACACATCCCTCAATAAAATATCCTTCTGATATTTCATCTAAATAAGCAATTTTCATAATATTCTCACCATTAGTACTATAAATAACATAACTACCATTTTTAATAATATCTGTTACATATAAAGCTACTAAAGAATAATTATTAATTTTTGCTTCTTTATTTAAGATTTCTATATATTCATTAATATCATTCTTTATTTCATCAAAATTCATTGTAAAAAATTGACCTATTGCAAAACTTTTATCATTAATAGTAAACAGTTTATAATCATTGAATAAAACATCTTCTTTACTCATTCCTTCTATGGATGTACCTGCTTTAAATAATTCCATACCATATACTTGATAATCTACTCCAGCTAATAATGATAGATTTCCGACAGCTTCACGATCTTTAGAGGTAGCCGTTGGACTCTTTAAAATAAGAGTATCAGAGAGAATTCCTGATAATAATATACCAGCTATTTTTCTAGGTATTTCTATTCCTTTTTCCCTAAATAGTGAATAAACAATAGTACAAGTAGAACCTACTGACATATTACGAAAATTAATTGGATGATTAGTAGTAATACTACCTAAATTATGATGATCAAGTATTTCGACAATATCAGCTTCATCTAAACCATCTACACTTTGTAATTTTTCATTATGATCTACTAGTATTACTTTCTTTCTAGTTTTTTCTGATAAATCAGTTATCTTTAATAATCCTAGACATTTTCCTTTCTTATCTAATACTGGATAATTAGTATGTTTTAATTTATTATTTAAATCTACTATATCAGTTAAAAAATCTGTTGTTTGAAATGATATTGGTTTATATACTTCTATCATTGTCTTAATATAATTTGTTAGAGATACTAGACGAGCTACTCGATAAGTATCATAAGGAGTACGAATAATATTTACTCCATTTTTTATAGCCTTTTCTATATGTTCATCTTTAATATATGAATCTCCTGTTAGAATTATTAATTTGACTCCGGCACTAACAGCGTATTCTATTAGGCTATGTCTATCTCCAAGTATTAAAATATTACTTTTATTTAATTCAACATTAGACATAAAAGTAGTACTACGATAACCTGCTACAATTAGTTTTCCTACTATCTCATCATTTCTTCTTACTATTTCTTCACCTTTTAAAACATGAACTAAATTATCATACGAAGTATATAAATCCTCAATGTTTTCATTAATTAACATATGACTTAGATTTTTTAGGGTAGCTAGACCATACAGATAACCATTTTCATCAATAACAGGAATCCCTGTCAATTCGTTTTTTAACATTGCTTGATACCCATCATAAATACTAGCATTATCTCTAATATAAAAACCTTTATGGTATTTAACGTCTTTTAATTGAAGTTTAACATCATTTAAATACTTAGGTTCTTTGATATGAAAATAATCTAGAGCAAATTGTGATTCTTTATTAATATTACCTAATACTCTAGGTTCTGTTGCTTCTCCTAATTCATTTTTTAAATATGACAAGCCAATCGCTGACATAACTGAATCTGAATCTGGTTTTTTATGTCCAAATATTAATGTTTTTCTCATTCCAACACATCCTTTTTATTATACTAATTCATTTAATATTTTAGTTAATTCTTCTTGTTCTTCTCTAGTTGTTTCTTCTACTTCTTGTTCTTTATTAAACCAAGCAGGTATTTCACTTTCTACTTTATTAGGGGCTTTTTTAACAACATTTTTCTTAGGTTTAACTATTCTTTTTAATTTTTTATGTTCTTTTTCAGTTATTCTCATAGCTTCTTCTACTGTTTCTATATTTAATCTTTTCCATTGACCAGCTATAGTTTCCACATAGCCTTTAGTTAATTGTTCATTATTTATTTTTAAGACATAACTGATTAATACATTAACTACTCCAGGATTTAATTTCTGATCGATTAATAAAGATTCTATTAATCTTTTATCCCTATCAGTTGGTTCTCCTCCTTTATATTTAGCTTTTAATAGTTGGTATGGAGTAATATTCTCAAAAGTAT
>CALCBO010000042.1 GCA_937897245.1 uncultured Caryophanales bacterium
AATTTCTTAGGAATCTTTATAGCTATTTTAGCTATTATTGGTTTATTTGGTAGTCAAATAATATTTATGTTTACTTCTAGTGTTTTTAAAGGTAATAAGATATTTCTTATTAAACATATGACAGATGTATTTATTAATTCTACATTAGTATATTTGTATTCTATACTTTTAGCGACTATTTATTGTAATTATAAGGTTGCTAGTAATAAACCTAGTTTTGATAAAGATTATGTTATTATTTTAGGATGTATGATAAATGATAATGGAGAATTAACTCCTTTACTTAAATCTAGAGTAGATAAAGCTATTAGTTTTGCGCGATTACAGAAAGAAAATAATGGAAAAGATATTATCTTTATTCCTTCTGGGGGACAGGGTAGAGATGAAGTTATTAGTGAAGCTTTAGCTATTAAGAATTATTTAATAAAACAAGGTATTAAGAGTAAGAATATAATTTTAGAAGATAAATCTCTTAATACATATCAGAATATGAATAATTCTTATAAAATTATTAAGAAAAAAAGATTAGGTAAAGGGTGTTTTTCAACTACTAATTATCATGTGTTTAGAAGTTGGGTAGTCGCAACTGATTTAGGAATGGATTGTGAAGGAATGGGAAGTAATACTAAATGGTATTTTAGAACTAATGCTTTAATTAGAGAGTTTATCGCAGATTTAGTAAAAGATAAATATAAGCATTTAATTGTTTTAGGAATTATTTATTTCTCGGCAGTAACACTTGTTTTAATAGGTTATTTTTATCAAATGATTAATTTTTATTAATAGGGGTAGATTAGATGAAAAAGGATGTTTATATAGATATTGGATTAATTATTTTAATTATTATACTTGGAATATTTATTGGTTTAAATCTTTTTAAAGATAATAAAGTGACTTTTATTAGTGATAGTGATTATTTATATGATAAAGCTATTGATTATTTAAGAGATAATGATACTAATCCTGATAAGAAGTATAGTAATTATAAAATGTTTTTAGATTATAAGGGTTTTGGTATTGCGAAAGATAAAAAGTATAAATATGCTTATATGTGGATAATAGTTGATTCTTATTATGTTAAGAATAAAAGACTAGTTAATAGTACTTCTCATTCTATTCCTTATAAGTTTATCTTTAAGAAGAATGATAAAGTAGTTAAATATGTAGTACCTAGTGATGGTAGAGATTATGAGTTTACAATAAAAAGTATATTTCCAAAGAAAATACAAAAAAATATTTTAAAATATAATGCAAACTCTGATAAAATAGATAGAGAAGTTAATTCTTATTATAAGGATATTTTAACTGGGTAATTTATAACTAACTAATAATAATGGTGTTTTATTACAATTATTATGTAGGTAAAATTGGAGGTTAAAGATGAGTAAGACTAATAAAGCTGGATGTATTTTACTTGATTTAGAGAAGAAAAAAATTGCTTTAGTTTACAGGGAGGAGCAGAATGATTATTCTTTTCCTAAAGGACATTTAGAAGATGGTGAAACATTAATTGAATGTGCTATTAGAGAAACGGCAGAAGAAACTAAACGAGATTGTGTAGTACTTTGTGAAGTGCCTATTTTTTGTGAAGAATATATAACTCCTAAGGGAGAAGAAGTAATAGTTTATTATTATATTAGTAAAGATATTGGACCTAGTGATAATAATTCTTTAGAGACTCATCCTACTATTTGGGTAAATATTGATGAAGTTTATGATAAACTTACTTATTTAGATTCTAAAGAAGAGTGGTTAAAAATAAAAGATAAAGTTCAAAAATACTTGTATAAGAATAGTGAGATGATTTAATGAATTATAATAATTATAAAGAGAGATTTGATGAATTAAAAGATATTAAGGATAATGAAGAATTCTTGGAAAGGTTTATTAATTTAGTAAAAGATATATTATATGAAAGAGATACTTTTGTTGAGAATTCAAGTAATGAATCAGAAAGATATGAGTTTTATTCATTATTAAAGAGTAAAATTATAGATATGTATAATAGTATTGATAATAGAGATAGAATGAGTAATGAAATATCTTTTATTGGATGTGGGCATTCTTCATTAGTTTTTAAGATTAATGACTTTGTATTAAAAATAGATAAGAGTAATATTAAAAGAAAAATAAATGAATATGATGATTTTAATTGTATAGTACCTATTCTTTATAATGAATCTATTAAAGTTAGTGATAGAGAATATTATGGATTACAGATTAGTCCTTTTGTAGATACTAATGATATAGAAGAAGTTGATGTTTATAAAGCTTATAAAAGATTAAGAGATTTAGGATATATTTGGAATGATCCTAAAGAAGAGAATGTAGGTAGAATAATTAATGATATTGATTTTAATGGTAATAGTTATCATAGTGGAGATATTGTAATTATTGACTTAGAAGATTTTGCTTATGTGGGTGAAGTTACACCAGATGAAGTATTAGAAGAATTAGCTTTTGCTTCATATAATAGTAAGACATATACTTATGAAGTGAGATATAGTAATGAGAAAGCAAGTGGAAAGCTAGTTTAATAATATTAGAAGGTGTTATTATGGATGATTTAGAAAGGTTTATAAAGAAACAAGAAGTATATTATGAAACTGCTTTAGATGAGATAAATAATGGTTATAAAAAGAGTCATTGGATATGGTTTATCTTTCCTCAACTTAAAGAATTAGGAAGAAGTGAGACTGCTATTTATTATGGATTAAATGGTATAAGTGAAGCTAGAGAGTATTATAATAATAAGTATTTAAGAGAACATTTAATAGAAATTAGTGAAGCTTTATTAAAATTAGAATATAAGAATATTAGAAAAATAATGGGATATCCTGATAATTTAAAATTAAAAAGTTGTATGACTTTATTTGAGATAGTTGATCCTAGTGAAAAAGTATTTAAAGATGTTTTAGAAAGATATTATGGTGGAAGAAGAGATGAGAAAACTATTGAATTAGTTAATGAGGTGAATATATGAATTTAACTAAGTCTAAATATACTACTGGTATAATTTGTGGTAAATTGTTATGGTTATCAATATATAAAAAAGAATTAGAAGAAATAATAGATGATAGTGTTTTTGAAAATGGTAATAAGGTAGGAGAATTAGCTAGAGGTTTATTTGGAGAGTATGTATTAATTCCTTATAATAGTGATTATTTAAAAATGG
>CALCBO010000043.1 GCA_937897245.1 uncultured Caryophanales bacterium
TTTGTTATAGTATAAGTTCCATTTCCATTGTCAGTGTAACTATCTCCATATGTATATATATAATTATAATCTGACAAAGTATACTTATCTCTTGAATTATATAATGTAATATAATACATTGTAGAACCATTTACTGCTACAATATAATATACAAATGAACTAGTATAAGTACCATTAGTACTTCTAAAGGTATATTTACCTACTAAATTAGAATAGTCAGCTGTAGAGCTTACTTGATATGGATTATCCAAATTATAGCTATCAGAAACAGGATTTCCCAAAGTTACTGTATCTGCATACCAATATGATGTATTAAGTGAAGTGCTTGAAAGCACTGTATAAGTAGTTGGTGAGAACGTTTTAGTCATACCAGTATATACATTATTATACATATAACCTGAATATGCTATAGAACCATAATTTGCCTTAAATCCTGTAGTACCAAATTGTGAATAATGGGAAGAAGACCCTAATGGTATAACATAAACATATGAAGAGGTTTTCTGAGACTCTAATAAATATATTTTTGAACATGTATCAGACTCATTATTCTTCATACAAGTATATTTTCCAATTAAATTAGGTCCATTTGTTATATTCCATGCAGTTTGTTCTTTTGTACCTGAGATACTAAAAACTTTATTCGTAGAATCATATGTATAATCTGTTCCATACCAATAGTTAGTACCTCCAAAATCTAGATAATTACTTCCAGCATATCCTACATGTGTAGCACGAGTATTAAGACATTGATTATTCTCTGCTTCACCATTATAAATCATTTTAACTCCACCAGTATCGGTTGTTCTAATCATCTGCCAACATTGACCAGCAAATATTACATTGTTTTTATCAAGTATTTGAGTATCTTCTGTATCATTTTCTACATACCAATGATAAATCTTTTCAATTGATTTAGATGAATCCATTGAATCTCCATGGTTACCTGTATATTCTCTGGCTAAGCCTCCTGAGGTTGATTCTGTTTCTAAAACACTATAAAGAGGTTTTCCTTTCCAATGAGCATATAGAGTAGTATTTTCTGAAATTGTAATATTTTGACCTTGATAATAAGATATTCCTTGATTATCTGCCATTGTATTATAGTTTTCAATCATCATATTAGTTAACGTATATGCGCTAAATGCTTCATCTGGTAATGTTGTAGATACACCTGATAATACATCAAAAGTATATTCTTCTCCTACTGCATCATTATTATTCTTATCAAATGTTAAAGTATAAAGTCTACCCCATTGAGCATATAAAGTTATATCACTTGTCACAAAAATATTACCTTCATCTAAATAACTAATTCCAGTACCATCAGCCTTAGTATTCCAACCTATAAATCTATAATTTTGTAGAGAATAAGTATTTGTATCTAAAGCAGTATAAGTACGCTCTAAAATACTTTGAGTATCCATCTCTCCTGTTGCATTTTCATTATTTTTATTAAATGTTACTGTATGATTTTCGATACTACTATTTTTAGCTTGAACATAGTTTACTTGAAAATTAAAATTTATACTCTGATTAACACTAGGTAAATCATCACTTGTAATGTCCTTTTTGAATTCTACTCTAATTTTGTATGTTACTTCATCTTCAGCATTTAATAAATCTCCTAAAGCTATCTCTGAACCATCTGCGTATGTTGCCGAATAATTAAGATAAGCTGGTAAATTATTTGGATTAACATCTAATATATCTCCGTCCCCTATTTGAAAAACAGATGTTATTGTATCTATCATTGCATCTACTGTTCCATCATTTACGGCATCTACTTCAAACTCATAGAAATCTCCTGGTGTAGATAAAGTAACATTATAAGTTACTTCTGTATTATCATTAGGATTAATTACTGCTTCGCTTTCATTTTCTCCTACACTTACTCTTCCTTCTTTTGGAACTACATTATCAAAATGAATGTCCCAAGTACTACTAGCTAACTTACTATTACCATTTATAGTTATATTATTAGATAGTATTGCATATCCTAAACTTATTAATAATAAAACAACTATTAAAAATATCTTCTTATTAAATCTACCTTTTTTCATAACTTACTCCTAATACTTTTTATCTTATATATCAATTATAATATAAAATAGTGAATATTGGCAAAGAAATAATAATTAATAATACTTTTTACAGTAAAAACAGCATAAAAAGTAGGAATAAAATAAATTTTCATTCCTACTTTTTTATTTAATTTACTGAACAATGTATGGATTAGCCATACTTCCGTCACCTGATGAATATTCAGTTCCAGGTTTTAAGGATAATGATGGACGAACACCATAGTTAGAATTCATAGAAGAACTAGTCCATTGAATACCATTTCCTGGCATAATACGTCCCATAGAAGAATCTTTTTTAAAATGGCTAGGTGAAAATAACCAATAATATTGTCCTGTTGATCCAACAATTTCATTACGGAAAATGTTGATTTCAGGTAACGTTATCAATCCTACTTTATAAGTTAGATGAGCTACATTATTTAAAGTACTAAATTTATCTGTAGTATTTGAACAGCTTAAACTATTTGTTCCCCAGTTCTCTTTAAACAGCAAATCATCTATAATATCTCCTCCATTTGGATTCCATCCATTTGTAGCAGCATTTTTCTGACTTCTATCATTACAGAATATTGTATCTTCAACATAACTATCATATGGAAGAATAAATTTCTTATACCAAGCATCTATTCCTGTTTTTATTGTTGAATCAATCTGATTTACATCATTATTATAAAGCATTTCATTTACTGCATCTTCTACACTTT
>CALCBO010000044.1 GCA_937897245.1 uncultured Caryophanales bacterium
TTTTTTGTTTTTTAAATCTAGTTCTATACTAGAATAATGTTTACCTTTATATTCATTTTTCATACAGTTTGTTTTATAAGTTTGTCTTTGATATTTACTTTTGAAAACTGGATACTTACTTCTTCCATGTCATATGCCTTAAAATCTTTAAAACCTATATCCTTTAATAAAGACTCAGAATATGAATAACCACTTATTTCAAATATTGATAATGACAAGTTATAAGACATGGCTAGTAAATGTTCATTATCAGTTTTTCCACTATTTTTAAAATAATCATCACTATAGTAATATCTTTCTTTTGTTTCATTACTAAAAGCAGGCATATAACTAAATTTACCTGTTTTAACAGTTTCAGCATTAACAAAAACAGGTATAAATAAAATCAATAAAAGTACTAAAAAATAACATTTTTTCATAAATTATAACTCCTCTAAAATAAAATTATATCATAAAAAGAAAAAAGACTATCAGGTTTATTAATAAATCCAATAATCTTTTCATATCTCAAATTATTTTTTTCTAACAAATACTTTTTTTATGACATCTTTTCTATTAATAAATCTAAAACTAAATATAATAATAACAAAAGCTATAATAATACCAGTATTTCTATATGTTGCAGGGTTAACTAAAATATTATGTAAAATATTATTACCTTTACTATTTTTATCTCTTAAATACTCTTCATAATCACCTATAACAACATCATTAACTATAGAATAATCATCACCTAAAACTGTATCAATGCTCCTAGTACTAGATTGAACATTACCATTCTCATCGATATATACTTCGTCTATTTCAACAGCCGTTAAAGGATAAAAATGTGCTTCAGTATTACCTTCACAATATAAACTATTAACAATAAAACAACCCGCAAAATGCATCTCAGGTGCTACTACATCAGCCTCTGGAGCAATCAAATGACCAGCAAATGGAGCATTTTTTACTAATTTAATATATGTAGCGTTAGGAACATTCCAAATAATATTACCATGATATGTATCAGCAAGAAAAGTATTATATTCATATTCATAAGTAGCAGCTTCTTTTTGATAATAATCATTAGTAGTAATCAATTCATTTTTATCTGTTTTTAAAACAGGCATAGAATCAATTTTATTATCTTTAATAGTAATAAGAGTAGCTTTATTTAAATTATTATCATAATCATCAAATATAATCTCTTTTATTTCATTAATATTCTCTATATAATAATTACTACCTGTTTTAATATGTAAAACACCATTTTCTCCAGTAACACTTTGACCATTAGGTATAGATTTTTGCTCACTTTTTACATTGTCATATAATCTATCCATATTAATAAATTGCTCATCTGGTAAAAAAGCCTCAAAATAATCTCCTATTTTCTTAGATTTTTTACTAAAAGAAATTATTTGCCAAAGCATATCACCGCTTGATTCTACATTATTATCTGTATTACTCAAATATAAAGCATTTTTACTACCAATAATTGGAGAATTTCCCACAAGACTCCAATATTTAGAAGTAAAAGGAGAAATATTACCTTTAACATAAGATTCAGTAACTAAATTACTTTCTTTATCAATTCTAATAGCATTTTCAATTTCATTATAACGCCCAGTAAAAACTGGAGAAGTATCAGAAGTAAGTGAAAGATCACCATTTACTAAAAATGGACCAGCAATATGAAAAATACCAACATTTCCTTTATTATAAGAAGCTCTAGCAAAAGGAGATTTAGAATCATAGTTATTCTTACCTAAAGATATAATACTATAATTTTTTAATAAACTTGTAATAGAATAATCTCCAGTATATAAATCATCATCAAAATCTTCTGGCTCAACAACATATTTTGAACCTTCTCTATTTAATAAAGATTTACTAACATTATTCTTATTAAAATGAAATACATCATAACTACAAATAATACTATTTGCAAAAATAGAATCATATATATTTTTTCTCCCATTGTAAAACAAAAAAAGACTAGATTTCTCTAGTACTATATTTATTTCATTTTAACTTAATTAAACACAGTTCTACAATTGAAAAACTAAAGTAGATGTTATGATATAAAACTATCTTCTATGTATCAGATCTGTACTATTTATATTAATTACTCTACTACTTTTATCTTCAACTTCTTTTTTATAAAATTCTAGAAATCTTTTAGGAATAGTCCAAATAATTTTTTCTTCTCTATCAAATACCTCATCATGGTTTCCAACACCAATAACTACTAATTCTTCTTTAGGCGGAATACTATGATGTCTTTTACCACCATATCCTCCAAAATTTCTTCTATCATAATAAAACTCTTTTAACATAATATTCTTAATTTCATTAGTATCATCTAACACTCTTAAAAAAGGTAGTTCACATATTAAACACCTAATTTCAAAGGGTTCCCCTTTGCCAAAACTATATCCAAACATATAGTTTTCACCATAATGTCTTAAATCTGTATATATGTCACTTTCCGTGACTACACTCATTATATCTATAACTGTAATTATATCCATTTCAAAAGGATCCTCATTCCAGTTACTTGTATTAGTTCTATGAGCAAAATATGTCCATCCTTCTGGAATTATTATTTGATTATTATCCATTTCTACAACATCCAATAAAAAATGTCATTCTATAATAAATTCAACAGTATTCATAAATGTTTCTACTTGAGAATCAGCATATTCATCAGAATACACATCATATGTAAATAGATGATAAAACTCTCCTACCATAGTTCTATATACATAATGAATCATTGTATTATCAACATATTTATATGTTTCATATTCTATCCCATTTATAGTTACTTTGTTAACATTATCAACTTTATCATCATAAGGATATAAAGCCATAACTGAACTTTGATTTGTATAATAATATATAGAGCAGGTAACTCCCAAATCTTTAAAACTACCAATAGAATCACTCTCTTCTGGAACTTTATATTTTACACGAGTTTTAACAACTTCCTTAGTAAAAGAAACTTTTTGTTTACTTTCTACTTCTTCTGGATTTTTAGAATTATCTATTTTTGAACTAGATGTACTGTCATGTTTACTATTACAACCTGTGAGTACAAATAATGCAATTATAATAAATAAACCTAAAAATATTTTTCTTTTCATTTATATCATCTCCTCTAAAAAGTATTATACCACTTAATTACAAATAATTTAAAAAATATTATAAGAAACTATATAATTAAATCTTATATTTCTCCAAACAATTAACATTCTATAACCATTCCCCATATATTTTGATATAAATCATTTTAACAACTTGAGATATTATTCCATATAATAAAACAAATCCAATTAAATATAAATAATAGATACCTGGAAGTATTACAAAATTAAACCCTGGAATAAAACTTAATATCATAGGAACTGTAATAGTTGCTACAACAGTTAAAGAAGTCAAAACTAGTAAAGTATTACTAGGCCTTGATTTAGTAATATGATTGGTTCTTATATAAAATATCATTAATGTTTCAGATATTATACATTCAATAAACCAAGCTGTTTGAAAATGTGCTTGTAAAGTAACTGAATTATATTTCAAAATAAACCAAAATACCAAAAATGCCACAACATCAGTAATAGAAGAAATAACACCAAATATTATCATAAATTTACCAATTAGTTTTATATCCCATTTTCTTACTTTTTTTACAAAACTTTTATCTACATTATCATATGGTATACCAATTTGAGACACTTGAACTATAAAATCTTGAATAAGCATCTGAATTGGTAATAATGGTAAAAATGGTAAAAATATACTTGCGATTAAAATACTAAAAACATCTCCAAAATCTTGACTTAATGCTAACTTCATATATTTTAGAATGTTTCCATATACTTTTCTTCCTTCGATTACACCATTATGAATTACTTCTAGATTTTGTTCAAGAAGTATAATATCACTTGATTCTTTAGCTATATCTGTTCCATCATCCACACTTATTCCTACATCAGATGAACTTAAAGCCGGAGCATCATTAACCCCATCTCCCATATAACCAACTGTATGAGAATTTTTTCTTAAAATAGATACTACTCTTTCTTTTTGTATAGGATTCATCCTAGTAAAAATATTGCATTCTTCAACAACTTTAGATAACTCATAATCATTTAGTTCATCTACTTCTTTTCCAGTAATTATTTTACTATCAATTCCAACAGCATTACATATACTTTTAGTTGCAAAAGTATTATCACCTGTTAATATTTTTACATTTACACCGTATTTTTCTAATTCTTTAATTGTTACTTGTGCCGATGGTTTAGGTGGATCTAAAAAAGCAATTAAGCCAATTAATGTAAAATCTTTTTCATCTTCTATATTGAACTTATCAATTCCAGAATACTCTGGTTTTATTGCCAGAGCTATTACTTGCATACCATTTTTTTCTAAATTTTCTGCATTATTATTAACTTTCTCTATTATTTCATTATTTAATACAACTTCTTTTTCATTTACCCTTGCCATATCACATACTTTAATAATTTCTTCTAACGCTCCCTTAATAATAACTCTATGGTTATCATGATGAGATACAACAATAGATGCTCTTTTTCTAGTATAATCAAAAGGTATTTCATCTATTTTATTATAATTGGATATATCTACATTATGACTTTTAGCATACTCAATAATTGCTTTATCTACAATATTTTTATATCCTGTACTTAAATAACTATTTACATAAGCACATTTAAGTATATACTCATCATCATTACCCTCAACATTAATATACTCTTGAAGCTCAATATTATTCTTAGTAAGAGTTCCTGTTTTATCAGTACATAATATATCCATAGATCCTAAATTTTGAATTGATTTTATACTTTTTACTAAAGTATTCTTTTTAGCAAGTTCTTTACTACCCCTAGTTAAATTAACATTAACAATCATTGGAAGCATACTAGGAGTAATTCCTACCGCAACAGCTAAAGCAAATAAAATTGCTTCATTAATATTTCCTCTTATCATTCCATATATTATAAATACTAAAAAACAAATTATAACCATACATTTAATAAGTAAAACAGTTATATGATTCATTCCTTTATCAAATGATGTATCTTCTTTAACAACCTCATTTTTCATATTCATTTTACCAATAAATGTATCAAAACCAGTTTTAATAACAATCCCTTGTCCTTGCCCACTTATTACATTACAACCCATTAAACATATATTATTCATTTCAATAGGATCATCAGTATTATTATCAATATTTATGTTTTTTTCAACTGCTACACTCTCACCAGTAAATGAAGATTGATTAATAAATAAATCTTTTGTATCAAATAAATATAAGTCTGCAGGAATAACACTTCCAGCACTTAATGTAATAATATCACCACAAACAACCTTTTCTTGTCTTATTTCCTTTTGTTTATTATCCCTTATAACATCAGTAAATATTCTAATCTTTTCTTTTAATCTTTCATTAAAACGATATGTTGAATAATCCTGAGTAAATCTTATTATTACACTTATAAAAATAATACCAAGTATTATTATTGCCCCTATTTTATCATTAGTAATAAAATCTATTACTGCTAAAAGAAGAAGAATCAAAACAAGTTTATCTTTTAATGCTTCAAAAATAAAAAATAATGGTGTTTTCTTCTTTCTATTAGTCGCAATATTTTCCCCATAAGTTTCTAGTCTCTTTAAACTCTCTTTATTATTCAATCCTTGTTCACCAGTTTCAAATAAAGTAAATACATCTTCCTTATTCATATTAGATATATGTTTATAATCTAAATCATTCTTCATATTTACCACATCCTAATAGTTATTATACTACAAGAAATTAAATTTGTACTCATCTTATAAAACTATTTATCTTTAATTACAATCTATATCATCAATTATATCTTACGCTATACAAAGTATTCTTCTTTTGTTTGATTTTTTCCAGACATATGAGTAAAGGTTGTACCATCTTTAACTATCTTATTTAGTTTATCAATATCTTTATCAATCATTGCTTGTTGCATTTCCTTATATCTATTTAAAACCATTTCTTCTCCGTTTGACAAGTTACTATTATCATTATCTTTATTGTGATTTATCAAATATATTCCTCCAATACTAATTACTAATACGATTAGAATTATTATTATTATCTTTTTCATATTTTCCTTTCATAATTATTACACTCGTGTTGCTTAACTTCTAAAATAATTATATAATAAGTTCGAAACGAAAATAATAGTAAATTTGAGTTAATACTCAAAACAAACAAATTTGTGTATTAAGAGATATGTATGAAAGACGATGCTAGATTTATTAAAAACGAAGAAAAAATAATTGAAACATTTAAACAAATGGTCTTAGAAATGAACTTTGAAGATATTACAGTTAAGGAATTAACTGAAAGAGCTAAAATAAATAGAAAGATATTCTATCTACATTACTCTACTATTGAAAATTTAGTTAAGAATCTAGAAATAAAATATTGTGAAGAATATGTTAAATTCATAGATGGATTAGATAACTTTCATGACTATAAAGAAATCATTAAAAGATTTTATTTATTCCATATGCAAAAAGGTGAATTTATGGATAAACTTACATGTGATCCAAATTATGAATACATTAGGAATCAAATAATTAATAAAGTTAAACAAACCTATATTGATTCTTCTATTTTTAAAGAATTAGATAAACATACTTTGAATATTGCCATTAATTATATGCATACTACTACTCTATCTTTATATAAAGCATGGGTTAATGATAATAAATCAATACCTTTTGAAG
>CALCBO010000045.1 GCA_937897245.1 uncultured Caryophanales bacterium
TCGATAAGGAAATGTAGCTAATTTCAAGAAAAAGTAAAAAATAATTTTGAACATATTTTTGGAAAAAGTTTAGAGTATGATCCTACATTATCACTATCAGCCGGTGATAATTATACATTGGCTTATGATGATTCTAAAAAAATGTTTGCTTATTTAGCTCAACCTTCTACTCTATATTCTCCTAGATATGAAGCTTATAATGTTAGAACATTTTTGGAGGATGGAAATGTCGTGGTTACTAGAAAAGTGTTCTATGTAGATTATATTAGTAATGATGGAGGAGTTACTTATACAAAAGCTGAGTTATATAACAATCAAGATAAACAAACCAAAATTGGTGCTTTGTTACTAAAAGATGGGTATTTAAGTAAAAAAGAGGCTATTGCGAAATATGGTTCAAGGTGTTTAACGTTTAATTATTATTTTACACAACAAGAAGATATGACTTATTTGCTTTCTAAGATAGAATTAAAAAAATAAAAAATAGATTTGCTTCTATTTTTTATTTTATATGGTTTTATTGTGTGATATAATGATAATGGAGGGATTTTATGAAGACCAAAATTCAAGAAATTGATGTGAATTACATACAATATGGTGAGGGAAACGATATTTTGTTATTACACGGATGGGGACAAAATATTGAGATGATGAAACCTTTAGGAGATAATTTGTGTAATCGTTTTCGAATTACAATATTAGATTTTCCTGGTTTTGGTAAAAGTAGTGAGCCAACTTCTCCATGGAATATTGATAAATATTCAGATTTTTTGGCTGATTTTGTAAAAAAAGTTGGAGTAAAAAAACCTATTGTTATGGGGCATTCATTTGGTGGTAGAGTGGCAATACGTTATTCTGCTAGAAATCCTATTGAAAAACTAGTTTTATTTGGTAGTCCATGTATTAGAGTACAAGAACAGTTACCATTAAGTGTAAAGGTATTGAAAAAATTAAAGACTTTACCAGGACTTAATCAATTAGGTGAATATATGAAAAATTTTATTGGTTCAAGAGATTATAAAGCGGCAAGTCCTGTAATGAGACAAACTTTAGTAGAAGTAGTAAATGAGGATTTATCAAAATATGCTAGAGAAATTGAAGAACCAACTTTATTAATTTGGGGTGAATATGATGAAGAAGCACCATTAAATGATGCTAAAGAATTAGAAAAAATAATGATAGATGCAGCTTTGATAATATTACCTGGTACGCATTATGCATATTTGGAAAATTTACCTAAGGTAATTGCAATTTTGAATAATTTTATTTAGAGGAGGTAGTTTATGTATTTTGCGATTATTGTCTTTATTATTTCATTATTATATGTTAATTATTATAAGAGTAAAAAATCATTACATATGCTTCAACAAAACTTATATAATGAAAATAATCGATATGTAAAATGGATTTTAAAGAATACTAAGCTTTTTTTTGAAGTAGATGTGATAGCGGTGGCTATTTCCTTAATAGGGGTTTTTGTAGTATTTGATTTAGAATTTATTTCAAGTGTTTGTTTATTAATTACTTCTTTATTGTTATTACTAGTTGGAGTACAATGGAAAAAACAAATGATTAATGATCAGAATAAAAAGAAATTAGTTATAACAGCAAGAATTAAGAGATTAATTGTTACTATTTCATTTCTATATGCAATTTCTTTTGTTTTTTTATTCATCCATTTTGGAGATTTTAGTTTTTATTGGATAGTTGTTTTAATGTTAAGTATTATGACTTATTTAAATCCATTTGTAATACTTATGGCTATGTTTATTAATATGCCTATTGAAAAAGGAATTTATTTTTATTATAAACATAAAGCTCAAAATAAATTAAAATCTATTAATAATTTAAAAATAATTGGTATTACTGGTAGTTATGGGAAAACTAGTAGTAAGAATATATTAAGTGATATATTGAATATTAAGTATAATGCTTTGGCTTCTCCTAGAAATCTAAATACTTATAATGGATTAATTATGACTGTTAATAATTATATGGATAAATTTACAGATGTTTTTATTGCTGAAATGGGAGCTTATGTTAAAGGTGAGATTGCAGGATTATGTCGTTTAATAAAACCTAGATATGGTATTTTAACAACTATTGGTACTGCCCATTTAGAGAGCTTTGGTAGTGAAGAGAATATAATACAAGGGAAATTTGAATTGATTGAATCATTGCCAAAAGATGGTTTTGCGGTATTGAATGGAGATGATTCTAAGCAAGTTAATTATAAGATTAAAAATGATATTCCTGTTATTTGGATTGGAATTAATAACGAAGATGTGGATGTAAGAGCTTTAAATATTAAGTGTTCTAGAAAAGGTACCGGTTTTGATGTTAAATTTAAGGGGGATGATGAGTTATATCATTTTGAAACTAAATTATTAGGAAATCATAATGTATATAATATTTTGGCTGGTATTGCTTGTGGAAGAGAATTTGGAATTGAAATAGAAGATTTAATCCAAGCTGTTTTAGGAGTTCAACCGGTTGAGCATCGATTAGAGCTTAAGAAAATGGGAAATTTTTATATGATTGATGATGCATATAATTCTAATCCGGTTGGGGCAAAAAGCGCATTGGATGTTTTAAAAATGATGCCTGGTTTAAAAGTTGTTGTAACTCCAGGAATGATTGAATTAGGGGATAAGGAAGACGCTTATAATAAGACTTTTGGAGAACAAATTTCTGAAGTGGCAGATTATGTTGTTTTAATTGGAAAAAAGAAAACAAGACCAATTAAAGAGGGTTTATTAACAAAAGGATTTGACAAAGATAGAATTATTGTATTTAATGATGTTAGAGAAGCATATCCTTTTATTGGAGAATTAGCTATTCAAGATGAAGTATATGCTTTGTTTGAAAATGATTTACCAGATACTTATAATGAAAAATAGGAGAGTGATTGGAAGATGAAAATTAAAGTAGGAGTTATTTTTGGTGGAGAGTCAGTTGAGCATGAAGTCAGTGTTATTTCGGCAATTCAAGCGATGAATAAAATGGATGAGGAAAAGTATGAAATTATTCCTATCTATATTACTAAGGATAGAGAATGGTATACAGGTGAGATGTTAAAAGATATTGATGTTTATCAAGATTTTAATTTAATAAAAAAATATAGTGATAATGTAGTGTTATATTATCGTGATGGAAGTTATGTATTACAGAAAAAACATGGATTGTTTAAAAGAGTTGTTAGAGAGATTGATATTGCTTTTCCAATAGTTCATGGTACAAATGTTGAAGATGGGGTATTACAAGGGTATTTACAATCTATTGGAATTCCGTTTGTTGGTTCTAATGTTTATGCTTCTGTTGTGGGTCAAGATAAAGTATATATGAAGGATATATGGGATGGTATTAAACTTCCTATGACTAAATATGTTTGGTTTTATGATGTTGATTATCGTAAGAGAATCGATGAAGTTATGGAAAAAGTTAGTAAATTAACATATCCACTTATTGTAAAGCCAGCTACAACAGGTTCTAGTGTAGGGATAAATGTATGTGATAATGAAGATAAATTATGTGAGGCAATAGATGAAGCTTTACAATATGACAGTAAAATTATAGTAGAAGAAGTTGTAGAAAATTTAAAAGAAGTAAATATTGCTGTAATGGGTAATTATGAAAATCAAAAGGTTAGTGAAATAGAAGAAGTTTTGTCTGGTAATAAGTTCTTAACATATGCTGATAAATATATAGGTAATGGAAAAGGTAAATTAAAAGGAGCTAAAGTATTAAAATCAGCAGTTAAAAAAGGAAGTAAAGGAATGGCTTTAGATAATAGAACTATTCCAGCTGATTTAGCTAAAGGAATGAGAGAAAAAATAGAGGATTTAGCTGTTAAAGCATTTAAGATATTAGGCTGTTCTGGTAATTCACGAATTGATTTTTTAATTGATGAGAAAGCTAAAAAAGTATATATTAATGAAATTAATTCTATTCCTGGAAGTTTAGCTTTCTATCTTTGGGATGCTAAAGGAATTAACTTTACTCAAGTATTAGATGATATGATTAATATAGGTATAAAGGATTATAAGAAAAGAGTTAGTAAAACGCATTCTTTTGAATCTAATATTCTTCAAGGCTTTGCAGCTAATGGTGGAGTAAAAGGAAAGCTTAAATAGTTTTTCTTTTGTTTTATATGGAAAAAATAATAGTAAGTGCCTGTTTGTTGGGAAACAATTGCAAATATGATGGTTCAAATAATAAAAATGATAAAGTATTAGAATATATAAAAGATAAATATGTAATACCAATTTGTCCAGAAGTAATGGGAGGATTAGCTACACCAAGAATTCCAGCTGAAATAAGAGATAATGCTGTTGTTACAAAAGATAATGAAGATATTACTGATAATTTTGTTAGGGGAGCTAACGAAGTTTTATATTTAGCAAAAATATTTAAGGTTAAAAAGGCTTTATTAAAAGCAAAATCTCCATCGTGTGGGGTGGGGGAAATATATGATGGAACCTTCACCCATACTGCGATTATGGGAGATGGTTTTACTACTAGATTATTAAAAAGCAATGATATTGAGGTTTTTACTGAGCTTGATTTGTAAAATAAAAAAAGATCTTTTTCAAGATCTTTTGATTTCTTCATGGTGGGCTGTTAGGGATTCGAACCCTAGACCCACTGATTAAGAGTCAGTTGCTCTACCAACTGAGCTAACAGCCCATTTCCAAGTTGCATATTTATTTTAACGTATTATAGCTTATTTTACAAGAGTTTTTTATAATATTTTGGTAAATAATTGATAAAAAATAGGAAAATGATGAAAAAAAGTGGATAATATATAAAAAAACACTTGACTTTCAATTAATAATTATAGTATTCTATTATTGCAATTGAGAGGGAATAAAAAAAGAAAACTTTATGGTTGCAAAAATATAAAATTTATAGTACACTTAATAAGTACTGGTTGGTGGACCTGTAGCTC
>CALCBO010000046.1 GCA_937897245.1 uncultured Caryophanales bacterium
TTCTGACTGGGTATCTGTGTGGGCAGGAAATTATCCAAACTATACTGCTTCCAGTAATTATAGTTCTACAGGAAAAGTAACAACAGCTAATGGAGCTTTGGATGACAATAACAAGTTCGGTGGTGTTCAAAGTGGAAGTTATACAGTAAATGGAAATAATTTAACTGATATGGGACATGTCACCTTAACGATTCCAGGAGATACTGTAACATTCGGATTTTATTCAAATGGTAGTGGTTATGGACAAGGTTATGGATATTACGCTATCGTAAAAGGATCACAAAGTATTACCACAAGTAGTGGAACATACGAAGAACCTAGTAAAAATGGTTATGAGTTTATTTCTTGGAATACAAAAACAGATGGAAGTGGAACCAACATATTAAATGAGTCAGAAATAGCAACTTTACCAGATTATAATAATCTTGCATTATATGCACAATGGGAAAAACCAAAAGCCACTTTAACATGTAGTGATAAGACATATAATGGAACTGAACAGATTGCATGTAGTTGTAGTGGAGGAACAGTAGGAGGAGATTATAAAGCTACTGAACCTAATACTTATACAGCAAGTTGTACGCCAGATGAAAATCATAGTGCTCCAAGTAATAAGACTTGGACAATGAATAAGATTCTTGTAAGTCCAGTTACTAATTTGAATGTCTCAACATCTGGTGTAGTTTCATGGACTAATAGTCCTAATGCGGATAGTTATCAAATTAGTGTTGATAATACCAATTGGACAACTGTACCAGCCGGAACTAATACTACAAGCTATAACTATTTAAATAGTATTGTTGCATCTACTGGAGAGAGGACTGTTTATGTAAAAGCTATTAGTTCTAATACAGCACATTATGCCGATAATGTAAGTACTGTATCTACAACAGTTTATACACTGTCTACTAGCTCAAACAATACAGATTGGGGTACTGTAAGTCCAGATAGTTATAACGTTATTTCAGGTGTAACATACACTACTTCAGGAAATACTCTTACCTTATCTGATGGAAGACAAGTTACCGCAACATTACAAGATTCATCTAATACTTCTATTACTTTTGATTCTTGGTCAAGTAACAGTGGAACAATTAATAATTCAACTTCAATTATCGCTAAATTTAAACGTTCTATTAATATTACATATAATTCTAATAGTGGAACATTTAGTGGAAATACTACGACTAATACTGTTAAATATGATGTTAGTAAAGATGAAGTCGTAAAGTATTCTCATACATCTAATATTGATGACACAGGATTGAAGACTGATAATTATGGTAACAATTGGACTAATGCCAATATTACTGGAACCGATAGAGGTAATACAGCCAAAGCTCATGTAGTATCAATCCAAGGAGCAAGTAATGTAACTGTTGAATTATACTATAATGGAGAAAGTACTAACTATGATTGGGCAAGTGCATGGGCCGGAAGTTATCCAAATTATACGGCATCAGGTAATTATTATTTAACTGGAAGAGTATCAACATCAATGGGAGCACCTGATAATATCAATAAATTTGGAGGAAGTCAAAGCGGTTCATATACTGTAAATGGAAATAATCTAACAAATATGGGACATGCAACATTATTGATTCCAGGAAATACAGTTACATTTGGATTTAAGTCAAATAATACTGGATATGGTGATGGATATGGTTACTATGCAATAATTAAAGGCATTGGATATGTTATAAATCCTAATACAGGAACTTATAAAGTTCCATCTAAGGGAAATTATGTATTTACAGGTTGGAATACAGAGCCAGATGGTAGTGGTACAAACTACTCTGAAGAATCTGATTTCTTTGAATTTACTGGTTCTTCGCTCAACTTGTATGCTCAATATCGTTATGTTACAGCAACCTTCAAAACAGGACAGGAATTCAATGCCGCAATTAAGCAAGCATCTGGTTCTAGTGGTGCAACATATTCAACAAGCAATACCAATATAACAAGTTTTAAAAAATATACTGGAACGGTTACACAATCATTATTGAATAATGCAACCATCGTTTCTAGTGCTGATTCTGAAAATAATATTTACATTTGGTATAGTAGTGGAACTATTTATTGGTATACTACAAGTGATGTTATCTATTTTAATAGTAATAGTTCTTATATGTTTAATAATTTAAATAATATTACAACATTAGATTTAAGACATTTTGATTTTAGTAAAATATCAACTTCAACAGGTATATTTAGTAATATGACTAATTATAATACTTTAGTAACACCAAAGGTTAATTCTAATTCATCTATTTCAACAAATAAGACTTTAATTGATCAAAGTAATAATACATATACATATTTAACAAAAACTACTCCAACTGAGACTACTTTAAAAATACCATATACAATTACATTTGATGTTAACGGAGGAACTAATTCTTCTTGTAGTACTACAGGTATTCAAAAACAGATTTATCCAGGAAATGCTTTAGGAACAATACCAACAATTACTACAACGAAACTTGGATATATACAAGAAGGATGGTGTGATGATAGTAGTTGTAATAATGTTATTAATTCAATTGAAAGTGTAGTTCCATCTTCAAGTATGACTTATTATATAAACTGGATAAAATATGGAGTATGGGCTGATAATGTTTCTTATAGTCATTCAGGAATAAATTGTAGTGATACACAATGCTTATTAGAGTATTTAGCAAATAATTATAAAGAAAAGAGGACAAGTATCAATGGTTAGTAAAATAATGAGTAATAAAAAAACATATATATTGATCACAGTATTTATTTTAGTACTTGCAATTATTATTCCTCTTGGATTTTCTGAAGGAACTGATTCAAGTACTACCTTCTTTAACAATACAACATCCAGTGCAGGGGGTTTGTATTTAAATGAGGCGATAGATCAAATGAATTATTATTGTAGTAGGAAATGTCCAAGTAATAAGACATGTAAAAGTAATACTCCAAAATGTAAACGAGCAACCACATTACATACGGAAACGTGTAGTCAAACATCTAGTTATTGTGCCGGCTCTGGTTATAGTAATGGTGCCACAATAACTTATGGAAATTCTTCTACAACCTCTGGAGTTTTAACTGTTGGTGATGCATTTGACTGTGATGTGAACGGTGACGGTACATATAATTCTACTAATGAGAGATTTTATTACGTTAGTGATTATTATGATACAAGTACAATGAAGTTTAATGATAAATTAGCTGTGTTAATATATTATTCTGATGTAAAAGCAGGAGTTGCTTCCACTCAAGGAGTAGCCTATGATTGTAATCTTAAATACATTGATGGACCATTGACTGCTAGAAGTGAACTCCCAACAACATCTCAGTGGAGCAATATATATTTATATAAAGAAACAAGACCAATAATAACTCAAGCTAATACTACTTCAACAGATAAAGGTTCATTAACAACTTCTTTTAATTACGGAGGTTATGCAGCTAGGTTTTTAACTTATCAAGAAGTATATAATGGTTGTTATGATTATAATAACCTTTTAACCGTAGCTGGATCATTAGATGCAAAATGTCAGTTTTTAATGGAAAGAACAAAATTTTCAAACAATAGTTTTGAAAATAAAGGACCATGGTTAGAAACACCATACTCTACATCTGGTATTTATGCGGCTACTGCACAATCTACCAATCGCAATATAGTTTATAATAATTTAAATCTTACAACATATGGTGTTCGCCCTACAATAGAAGTTTTGAAATCTGATATCTCATACTAGGAAAATATTATTAAATTGAGTATAATAGTAAAAAAAATATAAACAAAGTATTTTGTTGCAAGTATATTTTGAAATATGATGATATAGAAGTGTTTAGATTATAAATATTATTACGATTAGATATATTTCAAATTATATAAATAGTTTTTTACTAGAAATAAAATGATAGTTTAATAAACGTCATTATTGTAGATATTTTATTTATTGGGAGGAAATGATGATGGATAAAAAGAAAAAATTATTAATAGTAGGAGTTATTCTGTTTTTTCTAACAATAGGTGTAAGTGCCGCAACCATTTTATATACAGCTAATAATGTAAGTTATAGTAGCTCTAGTTTATCAGGAAACAATGTTAAAGATGCTCTTGATAATTTAGTTAGTAAGTGTGAATCAGCTTCTACTACTTGTCCAAGTGGAATGACTTGTACTAATAAGAGCAATATAAAATGCCGGCGAGCGACCTCATTGCATACAGCTACATGTAGAACTACCCATTGTGTTGAAACTGGATATAGTGATGGCGCAACTATGACTTTTGGAAATAAAACTACAATAGAAGGAGTATTAGCAACGGGCG
>CALCBO010000047.1 GCA_937897245.1 uncultured Caryophanales bacterium
TTTCTCCTTTTCAAAAGTGATTTAATTGATGTTTTATTGTTTTGTTTAATTTATTCTATCACAAAAAAGATAACTTGTAAATACCTTTTTTAAAATTTTTTTCACAAAAAATCATTGGTATCATGGGCATGTTTATATGCCTTTTCTACTGCATCAATGGCCATAACAGACTTTTCATTTTTGAATAGTGGGTGATCATCACAGTACTTCTTGTAAAACGTTATATCTTCCAGAATATCATTAAAATATTCCTCACTATGTTTTTCTTTTCTTCTCACCTCATCTGCATAACGTAAAATTCTACGCCTTGCCGCTTTGGCTTTTTCCTCTTTATCTTTTTCATCCTGCTCTTTATCATGCTTTTCTATTTCATTAACTTTCTTTTCAAGATTATCCAGTTTCTCAAGTGTTTCTTTGTTTATTGCTTTTCCAATTTGGATTGCTATATAAGTCCATGGCTTATATTTACTGCTAAAACCTTGAATCAATGTTGTAATAGCAACAGCAATAATTCCGGACAACCAAACAACATTCTGAAAACCTAAAATTGAAAATATATTCTCCATATGATCAACCGAAGAAAAAGCCAAGCAATGTTAAACCAAAACCTATTGCATCAGATATTCTTAAACCAGACAATTTACTACTTGCATTAGATTTTATGTAAACGTCAAAATTTCTGGCGTGATTCTTCTGCACTCCCTTCCAATTTACACATTGAATCATCAATAGCTACACCCATATCAAGTAGGATTGATTTGATATGATTTTTATGCAGATGCTCCTCTTTTGCAATATCCTTAAATAATTGTGCATAACCGGAGTTAGGATATTTTTCTGCAGCTTCTTTTGCAAGATTGTTATATTCAATAACCCCATTGCACTCATCACAAAAAGCATCTTTCAGTTTCTGTTCAAATTCATCCACCTTTTCAGGTTTTACATTTTCATCTTCCCAAGTCTCTGTATTTTCCATCTTCAAATCCTCCAAAATAGACATAAGGTTTTTAGTCAATAATATAAGATTTTAACCTATCAACATCTGCAGCAGAAAATTTCAATTCCTTTTCATTTGGTGAAATAAAATTAATTGCTGGAATTTTAACGGGAAAATATCCACACTTTGAAATACTATCTTTTGCAATATTATAAAGTAAATCAATATCATAGGTTTTGTTTTCATCATCATAATTTGCAAGGGATTTAAAAATATCATTTTCAAACAATTTATCAAGCAATTTGTTATTTGCCTTAACTGCACTAATGCCAATTGAAATTACTACCTGAAAACCTCTATCACTTGAAATTTCCGGCATAACGTCTTTTTCAATATATTTTATAATACCATCAATGATTTTCTGTTTCTCTACATGCATTTTATTTTCCTCATATTGGTTTGGCCCTAAATACAATTAACAATCATATCCAGAGCCAAACCATAATTTTATTTTTGCAATTTACTTTGATTTACTTTAAAACCAAATGATCAATTTCCTGTTGCTTCAGTTGTACCACCAGAGCTTGTTGCCGGAGGAACTACCGGAGGGAATGGAGGCATAGGACGAACTTCTGCCATGCCATAGCCAGGTGCAAGCGCATAGTTAGGAACAAAAGGTTTTACTACCTGACCAACCTGATACTGAAGGTTCTGAATGTTTACCATCTGGGCTGCATTCCAAGCATTCTGATTTGCAATCTGCCCCTGAATGCCAATCGCTGCATGGTCAGTATACTGCTGAGCCTTAAGAAGTGTGATTTCATTATCCTTTGCAATGGATTCTTTAATCAGACCCATTTCATAACGAGTAACAGGTCTATCACTCTCGGAAACATTTCTATTTCCAAGAAGTCCAGAAATACCACCTACACCTTCAAGGCCACCAAGAACAGTACCAATAATGCCCGTTGTGAGTGCAGCTGTTCCTACACCTTTGCTAGCATATTCCATTGAGTTACTCCTTTCCGTCCATTAAATAAAAATAATAGACTTAAAAAATAAAATTAGTTGTTATCTATTTCTTGACTAAAATCCATGTGCACCTGAACTTTAATCTTGAAATCATTATTTAATTATGTTTTTATTGTTTTCCACGAAGAGATCAAATCATATCACAAAAACTTATTGGCTTTGAAATATAAGTCCTGCACAACAGTTCCCGCCGACACATTAAATATAACTTCAACCGAATCATTATAAATAGGTTTAGAATACCATTCCGGCAACATTGTATCATGTGTTATAGTTCTACTTTCAACAGCAGATACAACATCAATCGAGCCACTAAATACAACCTCATAATCATAACCACGAATGCCCTGAGAATTATCATTCTGAATTATTGGTTTAATAGTTCCTGCATTTTCAAACGTAAGAACCCCATTTGTATTTATCGGACTGCCGGTAATAACATAATCATCCCAATCAAATACGCTGGAACAAGAGCAAATATTACCATCAAAGATACGGTTTATAAGTGATTGAGTGCCATTGAAATCCGCCCCCATTTCCCTATATTTTTCCCAATTTGCATCTACATAAGAAACACCCACAAAAAAACCATTATCATGCAGAGTCTCAATAATTGTTTTAGCAATTGAATCATCAAATCTTGCCATTTGGGTACCCCAAATTAGAGGGGCACCAATTTGTTTACAAGCCGAAAGAATATCCTGCGGGTCAATATTGGTGTTATCCCAGAAATATATTGGTGTATTACCAACAGAACTGCGAACTCCACCATATGCAATATAGCCAGTTTCACCCATATATTTTTTAGCTACCTCATGGGACACCGTTCCATTTGGAGCAACGGAGCGGCCAACAAATGGAACTATATTCTGAGCATTGCACTCCTGCAAAAACTCATCTAACCTAACAGGTCTAGTTTGATACTTTACTGTTGCCGTATTATATCTAACATTTTCAATAATCCAATCCCATGTAACACTGGATGCTGATATATTTGATATATCAGTCACACCATCAACATGCTTAAAATAGTTTCCGAATTTACCAGAACTTAAATGATTGACAAAAAACACATTATCTGATGTTACCGCTACATTAGCCTCAATAATCCCAAACCCCATTTTTTTTGAAAGGCGTATATGGTATACAGATTCATGAGGAATAATTGGGTTTGAATCATTAACAAATAAATGATCATAACAAGGTGATTCATTACGCAATCTACTTAAAATAGCATTTTTATTACTTTCTACGCTATTATTAAGAGCATCAAATTCTTCACTTTTTGGGAGAACAGACATTTGTTCTTGTAAAAGTTCAACATCTTTTATTGCAGGCAATGTATTTCTAACAAAATGGTTAGAAACAACAGTTACTAAATTTTCAGGAACTTCTTCAGGAACTATATTCTCATCACTTTCCTTTGCAACAACCACGACAAAACAACAATAACTTGGGCAAAAGAATGTATACTCATCAAATTTCCAACCAGAATCTTCTATTTTTTCTCTAGTATTTCTATCAAATGTTTGAATGGCAAACTTATAACCAGTTGAACCATCAAAAATGACTTTAAGCATACCACAATAATTAACAACATCAGATGAAACTCTTAACCTTTTAATTCCAATCACGTCAAGGTTATTAACTCGCATTCCAGAAACATAATCATTAATAGTTAATCTAAAATCATATATATCTTTTGGTTTATACCTATAATCAAGCCCAATAAGTCCCCCTTCTGTAATTTTATATATACGCAATTTTTGTCCTGCAACGGCCACAGGGTTCATATACATGTTAATTCTTGTATTTGAGCAAAGAATAAACAAATTATCTACTACCCTAAAATCATTACCAGTACCTGAAAGTTTGTGCGTATATAATGAATCCGTATATTCAGGAATGCACATAAATAACCCAGTAAAACTATCAGTAGTATAATTATACCGACTATTATCTTGAGTGGTTATCGTATATACAAGTTCTAAATTATTTATATCGAAATCTTTAAAATTATATCTATCAAGATAGTTTGAACTAATAACAGCATCAATTGCCTCTCGATCGCTGTCACTCATTTCCTTAGATAAATAAATTATTGAAAAATCACAATTGCCAAAAGTTCTATAACTAAACGAAAACTGTATAACATTTTCCGGTATTGTAACAATATCACTATGATATTTTTCGTTTCTACCAATTAAAACAACTCGATTTTTTGTGCCATCAGCGTATACATACAAAATGCATAACCACATACTTTTTGTTTCCGGATAACTTAGCTTATACTTTACTTTTTTTCCGTATACCCTGACCATTTCCGTATATACTTCTTGTTGTTCTCCAGAAGAACTCGGTGGATAAATAGAACCATTCGCACCCCAATAACCAGGGTTTGTAGTCGGAGTAAACTCGTATAAACTTAAATTATCCCCTACTATTTTAGCATCTGCAGCCATATTTTCAACAGATAATGTTTTATCCGTTTCAAATGCAGTTGAATTATATACACCACCAGAAGTCCAAGCAGAACCATTCCAATAATACCAATTACCATTTGTATATCCGGATTCTGAACCAGTATAAACATAAATTTTATTATGATCAGTCATTGCTGATGCTGTAGATGCTACCAACGGGGAACCAACCATTGATTGAAGTTCTGCAATATCGGCACTAATAGATGCAGCTTGTGCTCTAATATCATTAAGCATCTGGTTGAAGATTTCTTCTGCCTCAGTATCAATAATTATACCTTCAGAACTTGAATCAGTATCAACATTTAAAACAAACTTTGCTGTTGCTAATTTTTGGTTAGATTGATTTGTAAACTTTAAAACACAAATTGCTTTACCAATAACATCTGTCATATCATCAGCCAAAGCCATTGTAACAATATTTCCGAAATAAGAACAGCTATGAGAAAAATAACTTTTGTTTGATTTTATTCCCTGCACAGAAATATTTATTGACGCAGGAATTGAAAAAGCATTACCCTGATTTGTAATCTCAAATTCAATTTCCCTTGCCCCATTATCATGCTGGGATGCATAAACAATCACCCAACCACCTTTTGGAGCAACATCCAGTTTATACCTTTGTTTTGCTATAACAGCCATAAATCATCCCTCACTATTGTCTGAATCAGTACCATCTAAATTATCCTCAGATTCTTCGGATTCTTTTGCTAAACTATTAAATAGTGCCTCATTCGATTGCACTGTTTTATATTTTAATAAAACGGATTCAAGAATCATACAAGCAATAGATGGTGGAATATCATTGCCAGTAAACTGAGCATGGACATAACCTGTAATAATTACTTGCAACTTTGCAACCTTTTCTGCAAAATCAATATTACCCTGAGCAACTGCTCTTTCAATTTCTTTTTGTTTTTTAATTTCTTCAATATCTTTTGAAGCGACCATTTTACCACTTGCCATTTTTATTTCATCCTTTATTTTAATCCAATGGTGTTACCATAAATCCACTTATAAAATGTAACCTTTTCCTGTCCCAAGTAATTGTACCATCACCATTGTCGGTAATTTGTGTTACTACCCAAATATATCCAGATTGGCAAAAGGTACCAGTTCCGCTACCGGTTGCAACCGCAATTTTTGGTGCCTGAATTCTGATAACATCTTTGCCAATAAGCCTTAACCCATACCTATCAATATCATCAACCAAATCATGTTCAACAGTAGCATAGTCAATTAATCCATATTGAACATTAGAACCATTCACATTTCTATAACCAACCAATTGGCCTGCAGTGTTTAATCTAGTCCAATATCCACTTGTATCACCAGCAGTTATCTGGCCATTAATAGTAGCATTTTTTGCAGTTAAAGCACCACCACTTGTAACAACAAAATTCCCATCACCAAGATTAATTGAGCCTTTTTTAATTGAAAGAGTTCCATCTTCCAGATTAAAAGTAGTTATATTATTTACATCTGCCAAAACACCTGCTCTAATAACACCTGCATTTAAAACCCCAGTTGTTATCATTGTAGCATTAATTTTACCATCTTTTGTTAATGCTAGTCCGTATGTTCCGTTATACCCATTATTTGAATGACCTAAACCATTTTGGTTCCATCTCCATACCTGTTGTGCTGTATTTATATCTTTAGAATCACCAAGGTTTACTAATTCAATTGGCCTACCATCATCGTCATAAATCCACTTAAAATAACCACCTTGATTTCCTGTTATTAAAGCAGTTGCAGCATCAACTTCTTCTTGGATTAAATCGTATATTGTAGTCCTTTGTGCCTCAATTAAATCATTAGCTGTTTTTGAATTACTCTTAACAATTTTTTCAATTGATGGAGCTTGAGAACTAAGTGTAATAGAATCCAAACTATGGTCATTATATTCCCTATATTTTACACATTGATGATCAACTCTTGTTTTGCGTCTCTGGTCCACAATTGTAACTATTTTATATAACCAAATATCACCGTCAAAATTCTTAATACTACATGTATATGATTTCTGGGGCATACATTTTTCATTTAAAACCTCTTGAGCATATTTAAGCAGATTTTGCTTGACAGTATATCTTTCATCAGTAACAACATAATTTATTACTTTATTAGAGTATGCTACATTTTCAACATACTCTTTGCCATTATTTATGCTAGCAAATGTAAGTCCATCTTTACCATAAGCATAAACTCTAGTAACAAAATCGGAACTATCCCCATTATAACCAAGTTCTGTCATATTCAAGTCTTCCATAAAAAATTCACCAGAACTTGTGTATGAATCCGGATTAACTGCAGTAATTGATTTATTGATTGCATCAAATTTAAATACAACAGAAAAAGCATCTGCTACATAATCCAATAATTCATGTGATGTTACCGCAACAAATGCTTTTCCTTCCTGTTTTTCAACAGTTGTATGTATTGATAGATCAACGCCTGATTCATAATTTCTAGTCCACCCTGTAGGAATAATTGCAAGTAAAACCTGATCAATTGTTGAATTTGTCATTCTAAAATTTTTATTAAGCTTTGCTTTCCAATCATCCAAATCAAGCTCACAATTTACAGTTGTAAAATCAGAATGCTCGTCAATTTTCTTAATTACAAACCTATTTCCAAAAACATCAAGTTTTACTTCTTCAGCTATACTTACATGATTTTCATTTTTCCTTTGGATTTCAAATGTTACTGTATCCGCACCATTTAAATTATGGTCACAATAACATTTATCATCTTCAAGAGTAATTGGTATAGCTGAGGATAAATTGTCTAATTCATAAACTCTTAAAACAATCATGAAAAACAACCTCCAAAACTATACCAAAAAAGTTGGATAATATCTTAAAGTAAGTTCTGTTATATCACCAGATGTTTGTGTAAATTTAACCTTATTTTCCCCAGGTTCAACTATGGGAAATTGGTATAAATCCGTATTGATAAAATTATTCACATAGCCATCAAAAGTTGGGTTATTTGCAGAACCTCTTAAAACCTTTCCATCTAAGCCATCTATTACATGGTAATTATATAAATTTGCATTGCTAACAGTTATTGTTGTATATGATTCCTGACCATAAGCAAATTTGATTGTACTGCCTTTTTTAGTGCTATGCCAAAATGCAAGCAATCCACTTGCAACAGAACCACTATTATAGATTTTTATTTCGGATGCAATTTGTGAAGTATTATATTTAAGCTCAACCAAAGGCAATCTTTTAACCGCAATTGTTGAAATATCCACTTTATAAAAATGCAGCACTTTAGTATCAGAAATTGAAACATCTGTTAATATACAAAGATATTCAAATTCAGAATCCCCAACATTCACAACAACAGGGGCATCCTTTTGAAAATCCCTTATCAACTTATTTATATTTAATTGGGCCTCAGTGTATGTTGCTCCTCCAACATAAAAACTAAATTCTATTCCATTGTCCCCATTTTTATATTGATTAACAATATAACTATATTTGCCAATTTTTTTAAATGCATCATAAGACATTTTTGCCGGTTTAAGATCATATTCAATTAAATCAGCATTATACTCATAAACATTTATTCCATTTACAAATACAGGGTAACCAATTTGATTATCCTGTATTTGAAAGTTTGAATCATAAACTTCTCTATCAAAATAATTACCCAATTTGGTTACCCCTTTATTATGCATTTCCTGTAGCTTGAACTCTTGAAACAACTGGTGCAAGTTTTCTACCAACTCTTTCACTGTCAAGCAAAACATCTCCATCTTCCATTGAAACATTCACGTTATTTACAATAGGAGCATCTTTAAGTAAACCATAAAGCATCTCGGATAACAGCTGAAGATTTTCTTCAGTAAACAAACCACCAAATGATTGATTTGCAAAATCACCATCTTTATAATTTGTTCCGTTTACACTCGCTTTTGAAGCCGATGAAATATCAACAGGGTTTATTGTATCCGAAACTTTAGCCACCATATCATTAAAATCCTTTACGGTATTTCTGATCATTGATGGCATAGCTTTTTTAATTCCTCGCTCAGCTCCCGGCGGAATATATTGACCAACTTCTTCTTCAAATGCTTTTGACGGTGAACTGATTCCCAATGCTCCTTTTGCAGCACCTACAATATTTGAGAAAAATCCTTTAACACTACTATAAAAATGGTCCCTAGCGTTTTGAATTCCTCTCCAAACACCATTTACAATTTCCCTGCCAACTGATGCCATTTTACTAGGTAACGACCTAAGTCCATTTACAACAGCATTAAATAAACTTCTTGCACCATCAGCACCTTTTTGTCTCATCTGAGATACCCATTGGGACAATCTGGAAATAATGTTTGAAATTATCTGGGCCAATCTTCCTGGCAATTGACTTAAGAAATTAACAACATTAGTCAAGAAGTTTCTTCCGGCTTCCCTAGCTTTATTTGCCATATTGTTAGCCCAAGCTGATATACTTGCAAATATTGAAGAAATTATTCTTGTTATGCTTGAAAGCAGATTTCCAAAAAATGTAGTAACAGATTGAACCATTGAAGAAACAATGGATGATACTCTTGAGGAAACTGTTGTAAATGTAACAACAATATAATTCCACACTGAAATAAAAATCTGTTTTACTCCATTCCAAACCCTTTCCCAATCACCTGTAAATATACCAATAAAAATATCCAATACACCAATAATGGTATCAAATATTGTTTGGAGTAATTGAGATAAAATTGTAAATGCATCAATAAAAATTGGTGCTATAAAATTACAAAATTCACCCCAGATAATTTTAAAGAATTCGATAAACCCAGAAATAATTGGCTTTATCTCTTCAAACCTCTGAGTTAACTCAGTAACAAAGTTTAAGAATGATTCTTTTACTTGATTAAAGATTTCTATTACTTTATTACGGAATTCCTCATTTGTATTCCATAACGTAACAAATGCCGCTATCAAAATACCTATTACTGCAATGATAGCCAACACCGGTGCAGAAATTCCAGCAATTGCAGGTTTTAATAATACAAATCCATCCTTAACTTGGGATATTGCTTTTGATATAGTTGAAACATTTTTGATCAACCCAGCAACGCCAGAAATAACACCACCAATTGCCATCAATAGTGGGCCAACTGCAGCCACAACCAAAGCAATTCTCATTATCATTTGTTTCTGGCTTTCATCCAAACCATTCATTCTATCAATTAGATTTTGTATGAAGTTTGCAAACTCCCTAATAGCTGGCATCATTATGTCACCAAAACTAATTGCCAGCTCCTCAAGTCCAGACTTAATAATATCCAACTGACCTGCAAGATTGTCTTGCATCGTTTCAGCCATATCATGTGCTGCACCTTCAGAATTATCAACAGCATTTGTCAATTTATTAAAATCTTCTTCGGATGCATTAACAATTGCTAGCAATCCAGATAACCCCGTCTTACCAGCAAGAGCAGCTGCAGTTTGTGCTTTTAGTGCATCCTCAGCCGTAAATGTTCTATTTATCCAGTCTTGAACCTGCTCATTGTATTCCTCTTGAGTAATTTCCCCATTTGCAAGAGCAGCATCAAGTTTGCCAATACCGTTTTCAAAATCTTCTTGTGATATTTTTAAATCACCAAAGCCATTTCTCAAATCAACCATTATTTCACGCAATGATTTCATTGAGCCATCTTCATTTTGAAGACTAATACCAAGATCATTCATTGCACTAGCAACTTCATCTGTAGGCTTAGCCATATTTGTTAAAACGGTTCTCAGTGCTGTACCACCTTGGGAAGCTTTAATTCCAGCATTTGCCATTAATCCTAATGCAACACTAGTGTCTTCCATTGAGTACTTCATAGCACCAGCCAATGGAGCAACATATTTAAAACTTTCACCAAGCATTGATACATTTGTATTTGCATTTGAACTAGCCGCAGCCATTATATCTGCAAGATGCCCAGAATCATCAGCGGATTTTCCAAATGCTGTCAAAGCATCTGTTACAATATCCGAGGTTGTAGCCAAATCTTCCCCAGATGCTGCAGCTAAATCCATAATACCGGATATACCACCAAGCATATCATTGGTCTTCCACCCAGCCATTGCCATATAATTCATAGCATCTGCTGCATCCGAAGCACTAAATTTTGTTGTAGCACCCATTTCCCTTGCCTTATTTCTGAGTGCATCAAAATCCTCCCCAGTTGCTCCGGATACCGCTTTAACTTGGGACATTGATTTATCAAAATCTGCTGTTGTTTTAACTGCTGCTGCACCTGCACCTAAAATTGGTGCAGTTAATCCCTTTGTAAGTGTTTTACCGGCTCCAGTTATATTACCGCCAATTGTTGACAACCCTTCCCCAAGAGTATTTTCAAGTGTTTTTGTTTTGCTTTGAGCTTCTGCATTTGCTTGATTTAAATTTGCTATGAATCCAGAAATATCTAAGTCTAAATATCCAATAGCAGAACCTACATCAACAGCCATCTAATCACCCCTTTTCTTTTACTCCATTTATCACCCCCAATGCCTTGTACATTTCACTAGCACTCTTAAAATGCTTATTTTTTACATTTTCCTTTATAAATTGAGGTTCTTCCCCGTCTTTCATTTTCATTCTAATATATGCACAAGCTTCATCAAAGCAGTATGCATCATATTCATCTTGTAAATTCAGCAATGTACTCGGACGGCAATTATATAAATTAGCCATTCCGAGTACATTTAAAATCTGTTCACTCTTAACGAAAATTGTCTAATGCTTCAATACCTCTCTGGGCATAATTGAAGATAGCAATTAACTGGTTATCAGATAACTCAATCCCCGAGTTCTTAATATCACTCAATGTAGGCTCCACCAATGCCGCTTCTGCGATGGCTTCACATACATCATAGGTATCAGATAATAAGCTATCAGTATTGGCATTTTTGTCACCTCCTCCATTAAAGAGAGTTGTTGCCGTAGAAAGCAACCTGTTAGGAATCTTTCCACTCTTTGCCATGATCAAAAGACTAGGACGTCTCATCCTTGCAATAAATGGCTGACCCTCTGCAAAATCCGGAAGCCTTACAATTTGACCCTTAGAATATCTTTGGAGATCATAAATTGAAGTAACCTTGTTTTCATCAACATTATTTTTAACTTCCCCTTCAAGAAGTGGGGATGTTGGAATTTCAGAAAGTTTTCTTGAAATCTTAGTGGGGTCAATTTTGTTATCTGCATTCTTAGGGTTAGCCATAACCTTTTCAATCTGTTCAATCTGTTCTTCAGAAAAACCAGCTTTAACAAAATCTTCTCTAGTCATTTTACTTTACCTCTTTTTATTTTTATATTTTATATTATGTAGGGTCTGTAAGGGTAGGAAGGGAGTCAACATAAGTAATACTATAAGGAGCAACTCCATTATCCGGCATCGAATTAATTGTATATTCAGGGGCTCTAAATTCACCATCAACAGCACCAAATGCAACAGGAACTCCCTTGCATGTAGGATAGCTAATTTTCTCATAATTAACAATCTGACCAGCAGCATTGTACTGTGCAGAATAAGCATTAAGAGTAAAGGTTGAACCTTTATCATCACTACCAACAGCAGGCGGAGTGTAACTCACAACTTTATTTGAATCTTCCCCAGTGCCATAAACAATAGTGCCACCCTGAAGAATCTTAACAAGTTCCGGATTGAAAACATTATCAGTAAGAGTAATCTGGTGACCTGTAATTGTTACATTCTCCGGCTTCTGTGCTTTGAGCTTCCCTTTGATAATAAGTTTAACAGCATCCTGAGTTTCTGTTTGCGGTTCAACCTCAATACTGTTAGCAGTAGTAAAACCAATCTCATCTGTTTCCCCTTCAACTTGGATTGTAACCATCTCACAATCAATTGTAGGGATTTCATTTTTAGACTTTTTAACAGCCATTTAAAACACCTCCAAAGTTAAATCTTTTTGTGGTTCTTGTATCCTATACTGATCATATGTGCTTTATATGTATCATCATAATAGCTTGGTGTCTGTTGTCCATTTGGTTTAATCATTGGCTCAAGTTCTTTCATTGCAGATTTCACTTGAGAAACAAACACCTCCAAATAACTATAATTGTTTTTCGGAACATAACACATTATGGCATATAGATCAACATTTGTACTAAATGAATCATGCCTTGATGAACCATCATTTTTTACAACAACATAAGGGGAAGAACATTCCCCAACTTTAATTCCTGGGGAGTAAACCTCGAATCCTTTGTTTTTTAAGTGTAAAAAAATATCTTGCCATCTTGATTGTTTATATACAAATTCACTTGTATCAATCATAACAAACTACCTATTCTATCCATTAGACCTTGAAATCTCTTAACAACCTCAGGACCTTCCTGATTTATTGTTGGAGCTATGATTGCATAATTTTTTTCATGGGCCAATTCCAACCAAATACCATAATCAACACCATGAGAAAGAGTTATTCTTATTTTATCTTTTGATGGCTGGGAAACAGATGCTCTTAAGGTTGCCTTAGCCATTCCAGTTCTATCAGTCCAAGGTCTATTGATTTTCATTTTACTTTCTAACCTTGATGCCTCTGTATTTGCTAACATCAAAACAGCTGCACCAATTTTTGTGTTTAAATCATACAAATTTCTATTCAAAGTACTTTTGGAGTAGTCAATCTTTATTGCCATTGTCAAATACCTCTAAAGAAACATCCCCAATTATACCCCATTCCTGAATATTTACAATACCGGTTATTTTAAATACTTTTGAATTTATTTCAACAAAATCACCAACAGAAAAACCTATATCATCAAAATCATCATAAATACAAAGAAGCATTGGTATTTTCTTTGTTCTTACCTGAGTTGTGTCTCCAGTTGTTATCTGGATGTTACTATTTTCTTCGTGGTATAAAGCATTTATACTCCCAACATATTGAGTATCAGAAATTGGTTCACCAAATTCATTCACACCTTTTCTAAGTATATTGTAATTGCATCCACTTCTTCTTATTTCCCTTTTTATTTTATATGCTTCAAATTTTTTATTGATCATATTTAAACACCCTTGAGGATTCCAGAATTAAAACTCTTATACCTCGAAGCAAGTCTTTTAAAATACCCCGAAGTGTCACTGGTGTTTAATCCACTAACAGAAATTGTTGAATCTTCTGATTTGATTATTAACATCTCGTAAATTGTAGCATCAACATCCCCATTATTTTTATTCAAGTAATATTGAAAGTCTTCTTCTTCAAAATATGGGGATTGTTCTTCTCTTATTTCTTTTTTTATTCTTTCAATATCTGTCATAAATTAAGCCCCAATAAATTGCTTGATGATTTCCTTGGCTTCATTGACGTTTTTAGTGCCACTAATGTCAATTCCATTTGCCTTTGCAAATTCCTTGACTTCTGCCTTAGTCCACTGACTTACAGGCTTTTCATTTTCAACCTCTTCAAGTTCATCATCAAATTCATCTGCAGCATCAACTACCGGAATTTCAGTTTCATCAAGAATAATTTTAGATTTATCACTTTTATCATCAACCTTTTTAAATCCTTGATGAACAAAAATCCCTTCAAATGCTCCTTCAGTTACTTCAAAGGTATCTCTTCCATTTGTGATTTTAACCATTTCCAAATTCCTTTCTTTTGATAAAAATAGCCAAATATTTGAGAAATAAAACAGCAGTAACAAAACAACTTTGGCAAACATCATGGCGGAGCACTCTCAAATATTTGGCTATTTAATTTTATTATTATTTTTTTAATCCAAATTAAGCAGTTACGGTACTGATAATATAAACCTGATCGGCCATCTCGAAACTAGGAAGACAGATCATTGTTACCTTAGTTTCAACATTAACAGGGTCAGCCTTTTTAATTGTCGTAACAGCAACACCAGTGTCAGTGATAGACACATTTGCAACACCAGAAGAAATAAGATCGGATTCTTCCGGAGTAGTTCCAAACCATGTCTTCCCAAGGTCCCCATCAGGGAACATTACAAAGGTATTATCAGGCATGAAAGCAAGGGTGTTTCCGGATTCATCCTTATACCGCTTATCATTAACAACAACCTCAATCTCCAGCTCATCCATGATATACTGTCTAAGTCTCTGGTCACTGATAGAACCAACTCCATTAGACAGAACAAAAATCTGCCTCTGAATATTGACATTGTTACGAATATGACGCCATACCTTTGAATTACACATTGCACGGGTGATAATAGCGCCGGTATCATCCTGAATCTTTTCCTTAGCAACCCTAATATCTTCAATCGGGTCAGAATTTGTGTGATCACTCCAAGCAGTAGTAACATTGCTCTTATGTGCTGCAGGAATTCCATAATTGAAAGTAAATGCCTGTCCGTTTGATGCCATGGAAACAATGCCAGTAGTCAGGGCCATCATTCTCATTCTTTCCCTAGATGCCCTTGCACCTCTAAGAAGATTTGTTTCATCATCAAAAACACGATTCATAACAGAATCAATGTATGCTTGATTTCCTGTTTCAAGAACCATATTAAGTTCCTGCCTTAGTTCTTCATCAATGTAAGTTGATTCTTTGAAGAAAGGCATTTCAGCAGAAAGCTTTTCGAAGCCAATCCTAGGGCGAGGGATTGCATGAACATCAAAAGCGCTTGTTTTCAGAACAATAGGAAGACCTCTTGCTCCCTTAAGCCACTTAAGAGAAAGTCCCTGCTTTTTATCATCTGGAAAAAGTTCCTCACAGGGATAGGGAGCTTCATCCTGAATAAGAGTTTCCCAATATGCTACAAGATTCTGACTAGTCATAAGATCAAAAATAGTCATATATTAATACCTCCAAACAAATTTAAATTAAGCGTAAATAAACGAAACAGCACCAATGGTGTTAATTCCAACAACAACTTTAGCTTGTGTTTCAGCATCAAGCCGATTCATATTCACAACACCAAAATAGAGAGCGGTTCCGTTAGCATCTCCATTTGTTACATCAACATCATGGAGCAGAACGGCATTTGCTGTTGTTCCTGCATCTGCAGTGGCTGTTTTAGTAACACTACCAATTGCACCAGTAGAAGATGTCTTTGTAATTGTAGGACCAGTTGTATCGGAAGCATCCACTGTTTTCTGAACAAAACCAAGTTTATCAGTTGCCCCAGATACAGCAGCAACATCATACTTTTCAGTCTCAACCATTTTAAGAAGGGAAGTAATCTGTGCAGCAGCATTTGCACCAGAAAACTGTTTATCAGCTACACTCTCTGTAGCCTTCTTTGTATACGTTACTCCTTCAATTGTGATGGATTCATCATTTGCAAATGCAGTTGTAATCTGGACTGTAAACGCACCAAGTGTAGGGCCAACCGGAGCACCCGCTGCATTCTGTCTATTTGAAAAATCTACAACAATTGGAGTACCTGCCTTGGCAATTTTCTTACCATTAGCATCTGCATTAGCTACAACTGCATCATCAACAATACATCCAACAGAAGCCTGCAGATCAACATTTGCAAGAATCTGAGTGGGAGCACCATAAGATGCTGTTTTAATACCACTTCTATTAAGCATAAATAAATTCCTCCTAAAAATCAAAACAATTATTTCTTTCCCCAATAACTACTTTTGGCACCGGACTTTCTTTTTGCAGCCAATCTAGCACCAAGACTCTGTTCTTCAGAATCCCGTTTAGAACCATTTCCGCCTTTTGTTTTTACAGAACTCCCAGTACCCCTCTTGCCTGTTGAATTTTTATCATCATCTTTTTCAAACCAAACAGGATATTTTGATTTAAGTTCACCAAGAGCTGTTTTTGCATCTGTTTCCTCTGTTTCAATTTTGGAAATCACAAGAGTAACAGCATCCTCAACAAACTGCTTTTTAATTCCAAGCATCATTGCTTCAGCTTTTGCTTCTGCAATAATAACCTTTCTATTTGCTTCTTCCAGTTCCTTATTAGAATTCTGTTCCGCTTCTGCGGCTTTCTGCTCATCCGTTTTCTGGGACTCAATAAATGATTTAATCATTGCAAGTGTTTTCTTATCCCCAGGCTTAATACCAAGTTCATTATAAACGGAATTTCTACCTTGGTTTTTTTCCTTGGTCATCATTCTGTTAACCTGAGCCTGAGTAAATGTCTTTTCTTCCTTTGAAGAATCATTTCCCTCATCACCTGAATCATTATTGCCCGAATCATTATTTTCTGCCTCATCAACAGATTCATCTTTAACTTCTTCTTCCAGTTCCTGATTTTTCTTTTCTTCTGCCATTTTAATTTCCTCCATTTAAAACTATCCACATTTCTAGGTGGTCAAAATCAAAATTTAGAAAACAGCAATACAAAAGTGTTACCTGTTTCTAAATCCACAACCTGCCTACCAGAATATTCATTGGCAAGTTTATTCCTGAATTCGCTCAGGTACTTCCGCTCAGCATTAAATTTCTTTTTGCGGTTCTTTTTGATAACTTTATGCCCCTTGCTCTTTGCAATTGACAAACTAACAAAATCTCTTTTACATCTTTCAAGAAGCTCCTTTGATTTCTGATCATCAATCTGAACAAAATGGCGCCTGCCACATTTTGGGCAATCGAAATATGTTAAAAATATTGATTGTCCATCATATATAAATTCTTTTTGGTAAACTAAGTTTTCTTCGGAAACATCAAATGCTTCCTTGCACCTCTGGCATATTGCTTTTACATTCATAATAATTTGCACCTCGTCATTTAATGGATATTTGCCTATATATATTATATCAAATACAGAATACAAAATATATGATTTAAAAATTTTAAAATATTTTATATATATAATAATATATACATCCATCACAGAAACACACCAGAATCCATTTTAAGGCACCTACAAGCCTCTGTATGGCGTTTGAATGCATTTTACGAGGAAATACACACAAAACGATTAAACCGCCTTACAGAGGCTTACAGAGGCCTTGTATCATCCATACCTTTGGGGGCACCTTATATTTCTTGAAACCAGTCTGTATTTATCCGGACATTTGCCAAACTTCAAACATTTACTATCCATGTTTCCCGGCATGTCCACTCTGTTTCTGCAATCACTACATTGTGATTTGATCATATTAACTGCATCCTGCACAAACCTTGCAGGAACCTTTGAATTACTCATTTTATTTTACCTTTTTCAATCAATCTAACAACTAACTCCAAACCAGTGAAATTATTTTTGTCTCCGGATGGGGTAGTCATTTCTTTTGGGTTATTTTTTGAATACTTATTTGCTGAAAGAAATTCCATGTCATATTTACGACCAAAAACAACTTCCCCTTCTTTTATATTATCCGTTGGCAAACACTTTGTACCCTTTGGTGCTTGAATCGTTAACATAACAGACCTGTTACCAAAACTATCATGGCCCATAACAGTTGTGGACAAATATTGGTTATTTTCCAAAACTGAACCAATGTTAGCTTTTATGTCCTTCATTTTCCTGCTGCCAAATACTTCATCCAAAAAATCACTTTTAACAAACCTGTGAGTTTCTAATCCCTCTTGCAATGTATATGAGCTAAATGCTTTGTCCAAGGATGGAAAAGCTTTTTTCATTTGTTCATAATATTCTTGTGAATAATTCTGTTTATTTGCCTCAAGCCATTCCAAGGGTGACATATCATGTTTAGCAGCTTCCCTAGCAAATGCATTCATAACATTGCTTTGGTTTGTATCTATATAAAATGACCTCGCCCATTGTCCAATTTCAGATTCCTCCTGATTCACAGGCAAATCCTTTGCAATTTTTTCAAGTTCCCCAATTGTCCAATTTTTAAAAGACTCATCATCATTAACCTGTTTAATAAGTATTGTCAAGGTACCCTCATCATCATAATATTTATCCAAAACCTCAAATTTGCCATTTAATATATGCTCGTTTTGTGAAGCAAATTCATGAGCCATACCTACATACTCATTCATTGAAAATGATTTATTCTCTCCGGTTGTTTTGAATACAACATAAGTAGCATTAGGGTTTATTGATTCAGATTCATTGAGTATATCAAACATTGATTGTTCACTTGACGTAAACGACCTAAGATCATCACTAAACTGAAATGTACTCCCAACATCAATTTTGCTTGCAGTAAACTTTGCATCTTCCACACGGTACATTGTTTCATTTGTTGTTTCCATGTGATTCTTAATATAATCAACTGTTTCATCATCTACTACATTTACAATTGACTCCCCTTCAGAATCTAAGATATATGTCAACAAATCATCTTTAACACTTTCAGGAACCGAATCAGCATATTTGCCAGTTATAGGAATTTGTGGAACAATTGCTTTAGTCACATCTGATTTTACTTTTGATTCTGGTGTATATCCAAGCATCTTAGCAAACTCATCAAGTTCAGGGTCTGACCCTTCCGGATTTGTTACCCAATCAGCTAATCTATCCAAGTAATTATCATCAATAACAGGTTCCATAGTGCACATTCCGTTTGGATGATCAAGTGGCAAATTATCTTTTTCAAATATCCTGCCATCCATATCCATACATAAGGGGCAAACCCTTGAGCCATTTGCAATCCATCTATAAGAGAGTATTAACGGATTGTTCTTTGTAACAGCAACAAAGCTTGTTTGGTAACTATGCTGAACCAAGGTCCTTGCTAACCTCTGAGCATTATAATCAACAGATTTTTTGTAAATCCTTCTTCCATCTTCCATTACCAAATTCCAATTAAGCTTTCTATTTGGATTAACATAAGATTCAAGGTTTTTAGCAATTTCATAAATTGGCCTATTCTGGGCCAATCCGCTAGCAACAATACCATAAATATCTTTTAAAGCTTTTTCATTATCTGACCAAATGGCTTTAGACAAACTCCATCCTGATTGATAAACCTGACCTGTTACTAACCTTCTAACCTGTTGATCAGGTACACTCGTAAATGATGCACTTATTTTATCTAAATTTGTAAACCCCAAAGATTCAAGCCATTTTGTATTTGATTTAACAACAGAATCCGCCATCAAATACATGTTACTTACAATTTTGTTGTTTACTTCATTGGATACCTGTCTTGATGTTTCCACTAATTGATTTTGTAATATCCTTAATTGTTGTTCTGCAAGAACACTTGATGGAGTTGTTTTATTTTTAAAATATTCTGCTCTTTCACCAACTTCCTTTGCCCAATCAGAATAAAGCTTTGATATTTCCCTTTGTTGTTTTTTTGTAATTGCATCCCTAGCTTCTTCTGCATCTTTCATCAAAAGCCTATTTCTTAAAACAACATCAACATCAGGCATTTTTTATTCCTCAATAAATTCAGAATCATTATCTGTTTCAATTTCCTCATCCATATTTTCAAGAGTATCACTCTTATCATTTTCTGCATTTTCCGGATAAGGTTGCTCCCCAAAACTATTGGTAGCTTGAAAGGTATCCTCAATCATTTCCCTTTCAAGAGCAATCTGCTCAAGCTCTTCCTGCACTTCATCATCAGTGAGATTTCTCCATTTCTTCATGTAAGATTTCCTACTCATAACTTGTGCCGTTACTTCTGCAAGGTCTGTTTGTTTTTCCTCAATTTCATCCTCGGGAAGAGGAGTATTCCCAATAACATCAACCTCATAAGCAACTGGAGATAAAGCTTCATCTGTATACTTCTCTATGCAATTCGGATAAACAAGTGAACCTTCAATAATTATCTTTACAATGTTGGATAATTGAGGTCCCCAAGTTTTCATCTTTTCTTTACACCTTACAATTAACGGCCAATAAATTGCCTTAAGTGCTTTCCCAGATGTTATACTACCAACCATTGTTTCAAGCGTTATATTTGGCATATCCACTTGTTCATAAGCTGTAGTCTTGATTCTGTCAAGACTTGTCTTTAAAGCATCTGAATATCCCATGGAACTTTCCAACATTCCAATATTCGGAACTGGTTTATCAAGGTTTTGGTCTGATTGTAAATCCCAAAAACTACCAGCACTAGAGCTAAGGTTTTTTGTACTCCTTGAATCCATGTCGATGGTATATCTTGTAGGGTTCATTGTTTTTCTTTCTGCATCAATATCCCCATTTGACATTTTGGAATACCACTTCTCATAATCCTCAAGAATTTCTATTTCAGATTCACCTTTATCATCCCCAGTTAATCCGTCATTTGTGAAAATTGCAACTGGGATTCTATCCAAAAGAATTTCCTGCCTTATAGTAACCTCTTCAATTATTCTTCCAGCTCCATCATACAAAACCTCTTCAAGAAAAACCTTGTCATTTTCCACAACATACTTTTTCTTGAAAATCCTTTTATCACTAAGCCTTTTTGAATCCCTTACAATCATGAAACAAACAAACTTTACAATTCTGCTTTTGTTACCAATTTGTGTTTCATAAAGAAACTGAGTGCTAGGGAGAAATGTAATTGTTACACCATCCTCTTCATTGAAATTAACAAGACCTGCAACTCGTTTACCAATAAAACAATCCTTAGCCGCCTTAATAAGAATCTGCTCAAACTCATTTCCATCAAAAATACTCTTAAGCAAATCATTATAGGTAGTAAGCATGTTTTTAGCTTCCTCTGTAATTTTACCTACATCCCCTTTGGCATTAACAGTTATATCCGGACTTTCAGCAAATAAAAACCTTGCCTCTTTGTTGATCAAACTTGCAGCCATTTTGTACTTCAGGTTAGCAGGGACATAATCCCCATTTGAACCTTCAACCGGAAAGGTTTTACCCTTGTAGTAAATTTTATAAAATCTACAAATTTGAGTAAATTCCTCAAGAACATCCTGGGAGCCAAATTCAACCTCTTGATTTATCAATGCATAGGGAATTTTATTAAAGGCAGTAAGAACCTCTGTACTGTTCTCCATTTCAATAACTTTTGCTTCCTCACTTGCCATAAATTTACACCCTCTTTAACAATCCACCATGAACAAAACCTGTATATTTTACCCCATTTACATTTGCAACAACATAGAACCATTTATCATTGTTATGCATGGAATAATAACCATAACATTCAAGGGTTGAACCCTTCGGAATTACACAAAGAACCTTTTTATTTGTCCCTGCACCAGTCCTCATATTCTGGTTAACTTCTGTTTTATATGTTCCGGCATACTTCTTATTAAAGCACCTTGCATAATCAACAGCTTTAACCTCACCAGATTTTTTAACAACCTGAGAACTATTTGACTTTTTTGTAACTCCAAGGATTTCATTTACCCTTGCTTGTACAGCCTTGGCATCATATCCATATTTTGTTAATTGTGTGCTTCTGTAATATTCAGGGGCATTATCATTTCCCCAAGTTCCGGCAATTACTTCATGGGCCACCTCATCAATGGATTTACCAGATGATTGCTCTGCATTTGATACCGCATTATCTGTATATTTTGGAACAACAAAACCTCTAATGTATTTTCCATTAATGGACATTGTTCTCTTCTTTACAGCACCATCATAATTGCCTTCAACAACAACAAAATAACCAGCATTGGCATTTACCTCAACAACAGTTCCAATATGATCAGGCCAGTTTGTATTATCTCCTTTCCCTGAATCATCCCAATCATAAATAACAGCATCTGCAGGGGATGGAATGTAACTATCATTCTCCTGCCAACACCCCATCCTTTTAGCTGCCTCTACAAGATAACCAACAGAAATTTCAATTGGCATGATTTTAGTATAACCAAGGTAAATTGCAATTGCTGACCAAGTACATGCACACCAAGCCCAGCCATATTGCATTTTTACACCCCTAGGAAAACTTCCAGAATAAGAATTATAAATATCAACAATGAATTTATAACTGCCATCAGACTCTTTTCTGCCAATCCAGCTATTTGCTAAATTAACAACCTTCTGCCTTGAATAACTCATAGCATCATTTTCCTTTTTGTCTGTATTTACATCATACCAAACATCAATGTCAACATATCCAGATATACCAGAAACCTTTCCCTTGCTTCCTGTTTGTTGGAAATTGCATTTATAATCAGGTCCGCCGGTATAATCTGCAAGCCAAAATATATGTTGATCAATCAATTCCTTGGAGTACATGTTTTTATAATAATCAATGTTACTATAAATACCTGTAAAATATCCGGCATCATGCACCTCATCCAGAAAAGCCTTTGTAAATGCAATGCATTCTTTCCTACCAAGAGTCTTTCCTCTGGCTTTTCCTTTCTTCACAGTATCATACTCAAAATCTGAAAAGATAATTGTTGTTTTGGGAAGACCTGCCTTTTCAACATTCCGGATACAACTCCTAGCTTCTGCTCTTGCCTCGTCTTCCGAAATACAATACATGAAATGGTAAACACCAGGAATATCTATATTGTTTTCCTTGCACCCTTTAACATATTCAAAAAACCTAGCATCAACCTGTTGTCTATATCCTTCCCTTAAAATTGCAAATTCCACACCATCGGATTTTACTTTCTTAAAATTAACATCCTCCTGCCATTCAGAAATATCAATACCATTTTTATTCATAAGGGTATTCCTCTTCTTCCTGCTGAATGTTTGTTGCATCCGTCAGGCCTTCCCCAATTACATAACCAATAACTGTAGCTCCGGCCATAATAATTGCAGATACCTGTTCAGCAACTGTTTTATCTTTTCCACATGCAATGATAAGAAGTGAAACAAATGCAGCAACACTCAGCCAAAATTTTCTGCTTGTAAGTTTTCTTTTCCAGTTAATATTCATAACAAATTATCCCTTTCTAGAATTAAATTCCTTTTCCTTCAAATCTGCTACTGTAACAGTATCCAGTGCATACCAAATAGCTGAAAACGTATGGGGGTCAATGTTGAACTGATCATAGACAACATTTCCTTTTGCATCCTTTTTATAAGTCAGCCACTTTAATTCCCTGATTGTATTTGTGCAGGTCTGGACAACAAATATCTTTTTGAATCGTTTTATCTTTCTTGTATTGGATAGTCTTGAGCCTGCAAATTTATTTCTACATGCCCTTATAGGAAATCCACATTGACGGTAATACGTTATTGCTTTTGGGTCCTCATTATCTGCTACAATTATTTTATTATATCCCTGCTCCCTGTAATTATTTATTCTTCTTTTTAAATCCTGCATTTCATCAAGGTTTGCAAATTCTGGGTCAGTCATATGGTTATAATAAATTTCATCCCAAATATACAGGTAACCTTTTTTAGAATCAACCGACATACACACAACAGCGTTATAGCTTTCCTCAAAACCAAAGTCAAATCCGAAATACATATTTTCAACACCAAGTTTTTTAATAGTATTCCAGAAAACACCTTCCCTTGCAATAACTCTGAGCTGGGGTAATACCCTTGTGCCTTGAGGTCCAAATTGTCCCCACCTTGCAACAACATACAAGTAATAATCATAATGTTTTAACTCATCCAGTCTTTTAAGATAAGCTTTTGGTAACCATGGATTATCTGTTGGGATGCTGTGATGGTAATAAACATCATTCTTTATAATTATCTTTTGATCATAAAGAATTTCCGGATTAAGAATAACATTTTCCTTGCCATGTTCATCCAGACTTACAAAGAATCTTCTGTATACCCAATTATCAAAACTAACTGGATTGCAGCTTAAGATAAAATGCATTGAAACATTCGGAGTTCTTATTCTTCCAAGGATTTCTTTATAACCATCATATTTGATTTCTGAACATTCCTCGAACCAAACAATTGAAACACCATTGATTGATTTTACCTTTTCTGGTTTATCCATTCCCTTAAAGATTATTTCTGACCCATTGGGAAATTTAAACCTTAAGGGCGACTTACTTGCCAACACTTTGTTTCTTTTCCGTTTGAATTCATGATGGTCCTCTGTTAACAGTTTCAAATCATCAAGGATTTCTTTGATCAAATCATAACAGCTATCAAGGATTGTATCAAACACCTCCCTAACAACAAGACATTTTCTTTTTTCTTCCAACAGTTTGAAAATTATCTTTAAAGCAACATGATAACTTTTACCAGAACCATAACCACCAATTGCTAAGTACGTTTCATAATTCCAGTCAAAAAGAAATTCATCAAATGTTGGTCCAATCTTTTTACTTATCTTTCTAACCCTGTTGTTTTTAACCATCATTTCATTCCTCAAAATCATCTGGCCAATAATCTAGTTCGGCTTGAGATTTTTTATTATTTTTACTTTCTCTCTTCCTTTTTGCCTTTTTTGATTCCTTTTCAATCAAGGTCTGTTTCATTTTCTCTTCTTGGGACATTCCCCTGATTGTAACTGAGGTATTAACCTCATCCTGCCATTCTTTATCATCTTCTGCTTCATCTGAATTATTATTATTTATATTATTATTATAATGTTGTTGTTCTACCTCTTTACCATTTGCCTTTGATACAACAATCTCAATATTTGTATCTTCATCCAGTTCATCAATTAAACTTCTGTTTCTGGTATTCTTCCATTTGTTAGGCAATCTGTTATACAGCCATGTTTGTATTGCTAATACATTTGGAGCCTGTTCTTTGGTTAATGTTTCTGTTGTTTTTTCCACAACCTTACTACCTCTCATAAGAACAGTAACTTTTGATTCCTGAGTTGTATAACCAAGAGCAGATTTTAATAATGCATTTTCAACTTTATAATCAACAATTTCTCTGCCATTTTTTAAGGCCTTAGCTATTTCTGGATATTTTGCTCTCCATTTAGTTAAAGCCCCACTACTTATTCCAATTTTATTAGCAATATCAGTGTAATTATATCCATCCCTTGACCAACCCTCGATCAAAATAAGATGGTCCTCATCAATCCAGTCCTCAGCAGAAATTATCTTAGTTCTTCCTCTTGCCATTGTTCAATCATTTTCCCTTTCCAAAATTTTAGTCTTAAATAATCTTTGGAGTGGATGTTTTTATTTAATATATATTTATATATATAATATATTATATCATATACAGAACAACAAACATATATACATAACATACATGAAAAATTTTAATATTTTATTTTATATCAATTTGGGGAATTTACATTGAACAATGCAGCAGAATTGATTTTAAGGCCTCTGTGAGGCTCTGTAAGCGATTCAAACGCCATCAATGTGGATTTATGCATAAATGGATTGAAACGTCATACAGAGCCTTCTAGGGGCCTTTAAACGGATTTAATTATTTTGCGAATAACTCATTATTACATCCATGATTTTATTTGCTGTATTTGTTGAAATTCCCTTGATTGATATGAGCATGTTATAAAACTCATCCTCTTCAAAGATTATTTTTTCAAACCTGTCTTCTTCCTCTTTTATGTCATTTAAAGCTTGAGTGTATCCATCATTATATAATTGTTTTCCAAACTGAACCAACCAGCTTCCAAGTTGTTTTTGGTTCATCTTTTTTATTCTGGACATAGTGGCAAAATCAACTTTAAATGTAGCCATAATTTTATTCCTTACTTAAGCATTTTACTTTTAAAGAATTCTATAAAATCATTTTCCAGATTTTCAAGTTTTCCGTTATTTTCAAAAACAAAATCATAATTATAATTCAAAACATTATCATCAGCCATATTTCCAAATTCATAAGGGTTCTGCCCTCTTGTGATCAATAACGTTTTGATTTCCGGATATTCAGAAACAAGCTTTTTAATTTCCTCAGGTTCCCTTACATGGATAAACAAAATCTGCTCTTTTCTAAAATCCTTAAATATTTTTATTTCATGGGCCATCTGTTTAAAAGGCAAATCATTATACTCACTGAATGCTAACTTAATATCGGATAAAAGCTTCCTGCCTTTTAAATCCTTCTGACCATTCCAGCCACCATAAACAGCAATAGCTTTTATTCTGTCAATTGAGCTAACTACCTTGGTGCCATAATGTTTCTTTACAATATCACAGATTGTATCTTTTCCAACACCACCTTGGCCATTAATAATTATAATTTGTTTATCCATTCTTAAACCTCAATATCTTCCACAAATAAAGGAAATCTCTGTTTAAACTGATTTAAAATCATATTTGCAATTTGTCTCATTTGTGGATGAGCTGCATGACTACATCTTAATCTAAAGAAATGCCTCCACTCCCTTAAATTCATTGTGATAAACATTTCAGTCTTAAGAGAATTTGGAAGAACAGACCTTGCTTCCTGCGGGGATGCTCCATTGCTGATCAAAAGGTTATAGGCTTCCTCTGCCTCTTTGCATGAATTATACCAAACAGAATACAAATAACGGTCACCCTCATTAAGAATATATTCGGGGGCAAAAAAATATGGCATAATTACAGTTATCTCATTTCCAAATTTATCATCAGCATAATTACAATATCTTGTACTTTCCTGGGAATAACTAGCAATTCTATGCCTTACAATTTCATGAGAGACGCCTCTGTCACAAATCACCTTAACAGTAACAGAAACATGTTCAATAACAGATTCATGCCCTCTTTTTAAAATGTTCCGAATAAACGTTCTTGCTGAACCATCTTTGATTTTGCTTTCACTTTTGTAGCATACTCGCCCAGCTTTTTCAATCAGCATGATGGCATCATCTTCGGAAATATCACTTTCAATATAAACCTGTGGCTGTATCACTTTCATTATTTCATACCTCCAATTTGTCACACAACATCATACAAGGCGTACAAGGCGCTTATAAGGCTCTGTAAGGCGTTTCAACATCATACATGAGGGAACATACCAGAAATCCATTGCAAGGCCATACAGAGCCTCACAGAGGCTTTTAAAGGCATTCTGGATTGATCATTGAAACACAACACCCTTCGATTCAAGCCAATCCTCCAAATCTGCCATATATAACGTCAATTCTTGCAATCTGTCAACTTCAATACTAACTTCCCCATCATCCGTCTTTTCTGTGAATCGTTTTGTTGGAACTGGACAAATTTCCCCTTTGCCAATTTTATTTGCAAACTGTTTTGTAAAGTAAGACAAGAACAATCCAAACAAAATAATGATGCACACTATTGAGAAATTTAATAACGAGAACCTTCCAAGATAAAAACATACAAAAGGCAAAATCAAATTCAAAACAGATGAAATGTTTTTTAAATTACATGCAACTGCATAGATTATATTTTCAATCAACTCCTTAAAAATTGATTTTGATACAAACAAGAAATCATTGATCATTTATTTGCTCCCTTTTCCTTCAGTGCTCTTGATGTTTCCTCCTTTGCAAGCTTATCAACAATCTCATTATAAGTTATTCCAGAATGCCCTTTTATCTTGGTAAATATGATTTCACATTCTGGATTTCTATTATTTATCAAACCTAATAATTTTATTGACTGTTTCCACAAATCAACATTTTTAACATCTTTACCATTTTTGGTTTTCCAACCATTACTTTTCCAATTATACATCCATCCATTCTCAAATGAATTTACAACATAAGCTGAATCTGAAAAGATTTCAAAAGCTCTATATTTATTACACTTTTTTATTATTTCCTTTAGCGCTTCTACTACAGCAATTAACTCCATTCTGTTATTAGTTGATTCTACCTCATATCCACTTAAGCAACTAACCTTACTCTCATATATGATCAGGGTTGCCCATCCGCCAGGACCAGGATTTTTTGAACAGGACCCGTCAGTGTAAATATTTATCTTGTTCCCCATCTTTCTCCCATTCCTCACAGACCTGCCCAAAATTCTGGATATATCCGATATAGTGCCCGTCTTTCTCGCAATGACATAAAATGCCACCAAATTTTCCACCTTTTGAGCGTTTATTATTTCTGCATGAGCAACAACATTTTGATTCATCGGTTACTTCTGTCAGTTTCATCTAACCATCCTCCTTGTTTTACTAAACAACATGATTGCAGATTTTGCTAATACCTCATAAAAGGAAATTCCATAACAAATACCAACTCTTTCCAGATTTGAAGCATTTAAAAATTCAAACTTCCAGATTATACCATCATCCGAACTAAATTCATCCGTAAAAATTCCCCTTGGAAGGATGTTATAATTTCTACACAAAACAAAGATACATTTCTCAATTTTTTCAATCGGAACAATGTCTTCTTTGCATTTTGCCAAAGGTTTTATTTTTCTTAATGCCTTTTGGATGATTTCTTTGTTTTTCTCATTTCTGCAATCCAGATTTAAAATCTGATTTGTATTCATTACAACTCTCCTAATATACAAACAGGGCTTGTTTTCCGAGACCCCCTTTACCTCATCCAACAAGCCCTTATAATGTGATCAAAATATAAACGGCCTCAATACGCTTTTATTATAAATACCCGGCCGAAGGTTTTATACTAGAACAATGGAATCACCCCTTTCAAATTACCATGGCTTTATGATCATTCCGGAACATTCATATATTTAGATAAATCAAATGTCCCAATCATCATCTTCATCATCATCCTCGGCTTCCACCTCCGGAGCAGATGCCTTTGCCTTTTTCACAGTCGCCTTAGGACGGCGTGCCTTCTTTGCTGCAGGCTTCTCCGGCTCCTCCTCGGCATCCCACTCATCCTCGTCCTCGGATTCTGCAGCAGCTTCCTTTGCCTTCTTTGCATCATCCTTCTTGAGGAGGTCAATGTAAAACGCCTGCGGCTTCTTCGGAACAGCTGCCTTAATCTTCCGCTTCTTGCATTCCTTGAACAGCTCGATTGCTGTCATATCAGAATAAACATTTCCATCATCCGCCTCATCCTCGGATTCATCCGCTTCTGCAGCCTCAGCAGCTTCCTTTGCCTTCTTTGCCTTTCTGGCTTCCCTGCGAGCCTTTGCCTTCTCCGCCTTTGTCAGCTCCTTCTTCTCCGGCTCCTCCTCTGTCTCATCCTCTGCATCAGCATCAACCTCGGATTCAACAACCTCATCCTCATCAACGGAATCACCCTTGATAAGCTTTGTAACTCTGTTTGCAGAAACAAAATCCAGATACTTAGCAAGGTCCGCAAATTCTTCGGCCGCCTTAGAAGTAACCTTTGTGATTTTGTAAGTGAGCACCGGGAACCTCTTCCCCATTTCAGCAATTGCCTCAAGGTCCTTGCCTTCCACCAGAACGTTTACCATTTCTGTGATCGAATAATTCTTTGCCATGATTTTTACCTCCTTGATTTAAATTTTAATTGGCTAAAATTATTGTTAACGATTTATCCCCGTATATGTCCGGTAGGGCAGACATTTTTTACTTACTGGGCATTTGCCATTTTCTCTTCCATAATATCAAAACACTGATCAATGTAATCACAAACAACGTCCCATTTTCTGTAGTTGGAAGTCATCTTTTTAACTTCTTCAAAAAGTTCAAATTCGGAAACATTCCTGAGGATTTCCATTTTCTTTTCACTTATCACAACATATGGAATAAATCCATTTCCACCAAGGTTATCACGAAACTCCCTTTTTGTTGTCGCCTGCATTGCAACACAAAATGTTGCATTTTTATTTTCCTTCCAGTGTCCAATAGCAAGAAATTTTTTCATCTGTTTAATTCTCCTTTCAAAGGCAATTTGTAATGTTCATGTTTGATTGTTTTATTTAATTTGGAATTTCATTATATCATACTAAAATATATTTGTAAATAGGTTAGGAAAATGTTTTTATTCATCATCCTCCCAGCCACCATCATCCTCATCAACAGATTCTTTTTCTTTTTCCGCCTTTTCAATTGCAAGGTTTATTGAATCCCTTAAAGCATACATTGCATCAATGTTTTCAAGCTTTAATGCTCCCTTCAAAAATACATTAATGTTTTTACCTGTATCCTCATCCAGAACATTAAGCTGCTGTGCAATGTAAAAAGCCCCATTGGATGTTTTACTAATAACAATGTTTCTTATCTTTGAAACCTTAGCCCTACATAATTCCTCAAAATTAACTTTACTCTTCATTTTCTTCATCCTCTATATTTGACTCGTACAAAACCTGAAATTCATTTGTCTCCTCACTGTTTTTAAGTGGAAGCAGATTTAAATTATCCATCTCAATAAAATCATTCAAACCATTAAAGGTAATCTTTGATTCACCATCCCCATCAAAAACAATTTGCTTAATTCTGAAAATTCCAAGCTTCATAACTTTTGAACCAGGAATCTTTGCCTTGATAGTAACATCATTGTTTAACATCTGCATCAATTTAATTGAGTTGACCAGTTCGGAATAACTGGCCCTCAATTTAAAATTAACAGAACCATTTGAAGACAAACTGTGCCCATCATATTTAACTACCTGTTTTACTTTAACAATCATTATTTAGCTGACCTTCTTTCTTTTTTATATCTGGAGTGGATTTCTGCTCTTATATCATGCCTAGCACCATCCGAGGATTTGATCATTTTCCTCTCTGAGGCCTCTGGAAGGCTCTGTATGGCGTTTAAATCATTTTCCGGTACATTCATACGTTTACCGGTTAAAATCGCTTCTGAGGCCTCACAGAGGCTTTCAGGGGTCACAACAAGGAAAACCTCATTTGTTTTAAGGAACTGTATTGCAAATACGGGGACCTTATGAGCCACAATTGAATTATATTCAAGTGTATGTAAATCCTGCAGGTCTATCTTGATTGAATTTGCATCTGTGCTTTTAAGCTGGCATATTGCCAAATCATTTTGACCATCCTCTTTAACAATCCATCCAGAACCGGAATTTGGTGTAGGGTCAAACCCTAATGATTTCATCACTTCCTTTTCATTCCTTCTATAGAATTTGCCAGACCTTTTCATTTTACATTCCCTCAGTAAAATCCGTAATTGCAAAATCCATCAACATTTTTTCTATCATTTCATCTTTTAGGCAATTCTGAAAATATCTCAATCCAGTAGCACAAATCAAAGTTAAATCAAGATTTCTTCTTGGCATAACAAATTCTTTTGTATATACCTGAGATTCTCTCATTCCTGATTGCAGCAATATTATTTGCATAACCCAAGAATCAACCTCATCATTACCATTAAATGCAAATCTGGAAACAAACAAAATTTGATCATTTCCAGATTCATCTTTTGCCTTACACTTATACTCAAAGTAAATACATTTCTTTTCCAAGTAATCCCTGTGCTCAAGCTCTTTTAATTTTATCATTTCAAATTTCCTTTTGATGTTTTATAGTTCCGGAGAACAACCATTGCTATTCCAAACAATCTTTCTCTGTCACTTTTATTTAACTTACTCTTTATATAAAATCCGGTTGAACCATCAAAATCTTTTAAACAATAATAATATTGTGAGTTCCTTAAATCATCCTTTGATGCACTCCTTTGCATTTTCACAAGCTGCCTTGATAAATCATCAAAATCCTTATCCGGAATAACCGATTCATTTAACTCATAATAAAGTAAACTATGAACTATAATCTGTCTCTGCAAATAAGAAATTTTTGTTGATTCATTCCAGTAAATAAATGGCATCTGATCAAAATTAATCATCCTCTGGAATTTCCTCTTTCAATACATCATTTACAGAGACATTTAATTCACCTTTCATTTTCAGCATCCTTTTCCGGTTATTTATTATTTTCATATCCTCAGCAGATTTCAGCTTACCGCTAACAATACAGCTTGCCTTTAATGTTTTTCTAAACAACTCATCAATGCATTCATCACACAAAGTGAAAAGAGTATTCCCTATGCAAACATCAAACATCTCCAGAGACTCTTTTCTTTTTGCATTACATGAACTACAGTAATAATCCTTCTTTGAAACTCTCATTTTAATTCTCTTTTTAATTTTCATTTTGCTTTTCCTCGTTTTTATTTAAACAAATTCTGCACCTGCAGGAATCATTGAAGGAACCTTTTTAAATTTTGTTTTTTCGCAAACATGGACAACTTTATTATAAACAACTCCATCCAGTTTATATTTTATAGCCCTTCCAGTTGCCCCACGTTCACAAACAACATTTACTTGCCCATCACTAACAAAATTAAGTTCCACTCTTCCGCAAACATCATTTGGAATTAAATTAGAGCATTGCTGGTAAACCACATCTGTTTGCTTTGTTTTGGAGTCCTTCTCTATAGAATTCAGTGGCCAGCTTTTCCATCCAGTATGCAAAACATAATCAGGATTAATTTTACTAACAAAGCTAAGCTTATCACCACTATATTTACCAAGCTTTAATCCATGGTGTGAGCTACAATAAACTTTAACCTTTTTATTGTAAGTAAATTTTGAATCTTTACTAGAGATATAATGATCAGCTGGTAATAAAATATCATTTCCATCCCCAGGGAATGAAACAAGAATTATCAAGCTTTTCATGTTTATAGAATCAGTTGTTTTCGGGTCCTGTTGAAAAACAACATTAACTTTAATATCCCCCCAATAAAATACAGAACCTTGGCGTAAAACTTCAACTGGTACATTGCTTGACTTGCAATCTTTTATGAATTTATCATAACGGTCCTTATATTTAGATTCCCAATCACTATCTCTTGCAGGAACATAAACCTTCTTGATCAATTTTGATTTAACAAGTGAGTTCAGATTATTACTTAAATGATCAGCATGCGGATGGGAAACTATAATACAGTTATTTTCTGTTCCCTTGATTTCTGATTTTATTTTATCAAGTCCCCCAGATTTATAACCATCATAAATGATTGAATGATTTGCAGATTTAAAGATCATACAATTACCCTGTAAACCATCAACACCCTCATTAGCCCTTCCGGTATCCCTAAACAAGCTTATCATTTTCCCAACTGATTTTGGTTCATCCTTTGGTTTTTTCTTAATAATTTCATTAACCTTGTTTTGTACATCCAGAGCATTATAGCCACAAAAATTAAGCAGGGATTTTCTGACCTCATTTGTACCAAATTCATTATCCAAAACCAGCTGAGCTGCTTCATCAATTGGTTTATTTCTTAAGCTATAAATGTGGTCAACCTCATCCTGAACAGAATCCCTGTATGTTCCAAGAATTGTTTTTCTGTAAGGGTCTTTGCTTGCAAATCCGGAAATTGTAAAAACAGCTAAATTGAAAGATGTTTTTTCTGAATCATGAAAAACTCTATCAACTTCCTTTTGGATTCTGTCAGCATTTTTACCAAAAACAAATGGCATTATATTTGAGCGAGTTTGTCCGGATGCATAAAAGTTCAGAATAACAAAGCTTGAAAATATAGCATCATCCAAATTATTAAAATCAGGCATTGGTTTATACTTAGGCCTTACATAACCAATAATTGTTCTTCCTGATCGTTTTCTATAATACACTCCATTATGGCCATTTAAAGTGTAATTTCCGGAAACATTCATTGATGCCCCAATTGCCAGTTCAGTGTGATTTGTTTTACCATTCCTGCCATATAAAACAATATCCCCTGGCATTATTCCAGAACTACCAGCATGATAAATTCCCTTGGCAAGACCTTTCTTTTTAACACTACCCGAAACCTGAGAGTAACCACCGATTGAGTCAATGCATCCAGCTTCCTTTAAAACAGCCATTACAAATTCTGTACACCATGCATCATCCATATCAGCTTTTATTTTCTGTGATACCAAATAATCTATAACTCTTTTGTGAGCATCCTTTTGACCAATATATTTATTTAAAACTTTTAAAACATCATAAAACGTACCAGCCATAAATCAATCTCCTTTTAAGGTTTTATGTTTGGAAATATAAAGACCTTTGTAACCATGATCAGAATAAAACTTCTTTACCTCTTTTATTCCAGATGCAGATTTAACATACTCAATACCTCTAACATAAATTCCATTCCTCAAGCACCAATTCAAATATTCAACCAAATAAGCAGTATCATATTTGTTTTGCTTTTTAAAGTTGGAATACAAAACCCCTTCCTGAATTACTGTTTTTATATAATATCCCCAGCCTCTGTGAAACAGCTGCCTAACAAAAACATCTGCTCCATTTGGCATAACGATTAATCCAACTTCAGTAGTAATTTTTTCAACAATATATTTCAAGGCAAAAAACACCTTCTCAGGGTCTGGAATTGGTTTAAGCATTTTTGTTTTGTTTTCCTTGAATCCTTCCAGACATTGCCACAAAATGTCCCCATTATCCATGTACAAACCAATTACACCCTTCTTCTTCTTTTCCTTAGCCAGCTCAATCATTTTGTTTTGCCATCTTACATCAGTAACATCAACCCAGAACTCATTCCATCCGGAATACTTAGCAATTCTCAATCCCTTGAATTCATTGTAGTATTTTCTTGAAGGTTCAATTGAACCAACATTTAAATAATCATACAAATGCACTTGTCTTTTCTTTGCATCTGCAATAACATTTTGATCAATACCATCACTATCAAAAATAACAAGGTCATTCTTTTTAGCTTTTCTAAGTGTTCTGCCAACATAGCCACTTTCAAAACATACATACATAGCCATAAAACATAACCTCCAAAATTATTAGCAGGGATAGTTGGAATTGAACCAACACTATAGGAGTCAAAGTCCCATGCCTTACCATTTGGCTATATCCCCATACAAAACAAAAGGGGCAGGTTTTCACCTGCCCAACTCGGGAAATCTGTTTTTGATTATGCAGCTTTGACCTTTCTCAATGCCTGATGATATTTTGTATATCCATTCGGATTTAATGTATTGATTGTATCCTTGTCCATTCCCTTTACTACTGTGAATTTAATGATCTCTGCAAGGTCCATTCCTGCGGCTTCCAATTTTGTTACCATTGTAATGCATCTGTAGGAAAATGTTGCACGAATTCCTTTTTCCTCAGCTTCATTCCGGAGGGAATGGATGAAATCAACAAGATCGGAATTGTTGTGGGAGATGGACATTTCAATCCTTCTCGAATAATCAAAATCAATGATTGCAAATCTGTCAAGTGTTGCCTGGTCCAAAACCATTCTTCCAGTGTACATTTCATCAGCACCAGACCCAACAGTGTTTCCAGCAGCAACAAAATGAACATGATCAAGATTAACACGACCAGTAGGGAAATTATAATACCCATTTGCAATTGCAGCATTCAGATTGATAAGAACATCTGGTATGGATGCATCCATTTCATCAAGGAAGAAGATGCAGTCATTTTCATCGGTGCACGCCTTGTAAAATTCCGTTTCGTGATATTTTCCACCGGCGTCAATAAATCCATCCAGCTTGTATTCCTGCTGTACACAATTGGAGAAGTAAAAATTCCATCCGAGCTCCCATGCAATCTGTTCAACAGTGAAATTCTTTCCAGAACCTGCAGGACCAGCGAGGTAAACAGGAATATTGCATTCAAGCATCATTTTGATGGTGTCATATCTTTCATGTCGGATTTCACCTTCTTCAACAACTTCCTGTTTTGTTTCCGGAACTTCCGGAACAGAAACAACAACATCCTTTTCCTCTTCTTCCGGATTCTGGAAAATCCAAGTCCTTTCTTTTTCATCTTCATTGTTGTTTCCGGATTTCCCGATCATTCCTTCGGATGATGTTTTTTTGACGCCTTTAACATCATACTTCCTTTTAATTCCGATCAACTGGAAATCCTTTGTGAATTTAATCTTGCATCCAGAAATCACAGTATAGCAGGTATCTGTCTTTTCATCAATGAACCATTTCCGGAAGTAGGAATAAACCTTTTCATTTCCATCAAACTTAAGGTCTACATGGACGATTCCAGATTTCACACCAGCTTCAATGTTCAGAACGTTGATGTTAACTTCCTGATTTCTTGTTCTCCTTGCCATTTCTGTTTCCTCCTTTTTCAAAAGATTTATTGATTGATTTGATGTTTTGTTGTTTTTTTGTTTTGTTTTTGTTTATTTGTTTTTGGAATTTCATTGTACCATTTTTTTGGTAGTTTGTAAATAGTTTTACAAGATTTTTTTAAAGTTTTTCCAATTTAAAAAGGCGGTGGATTTTTAATATCCACCTGCCTTAAAACTTACATCATTGTTATTTTGATCAAATCATTCAATATCATCAACAGAACTTATTTTATTCACATCTACATTCCAGATAGCGGGAATAACAATTGAATCCGAAAACACCTGTTTCATTTCATTCAAACTCATCGGCATTCCATATCCACCAACAAAGGATTTTGTAGTATTGGGATTAACCTCAATGTATTTAAAAAGCAGCCTCCGAAGCATTGACGGATGAACCAGCGGAAATGCAAGTTTAGAAACATTCAACCTTTCATTTGCATTTTTGATTCTGATAAGAGCGGCAAGGTTTGTGTTATATTCTCCAGAACCAAGAGCAATATCGACATTTACGGAATATCCGGATTGCTCCAATTTTTTAATCACCTGCAAAACCTTAATGCTTTCATCAATAATCTGTTCGGAGGAAACGCTAGCGGAATAATTAAACAGTTTCACAACATTCACTACCTTTTGTTTCACAGGAACCATTTTGCTGGATACCATGTTATTTGGAACTCCTGCAAGGTAAAGCGGAACAATTGGCTGGTAACCTGCCATTGAATTGTATGTTCTCCTTTTCTGGATAGGTTTGTTTTTCTGATCAATAACCTTAAGTTTATTCACCAGTTTCTGGGACATATCGGACCATCCGGATTTTAAAAGATAAACAGCTTCTTCAAAGCTTTTTGTTTGTGAATCTTCAATTTTGTAAGTATCCCTTCTTGAAGAGGATTTCTCTGCTTTTTTGAAAGCATCATTGTAAGGGGTGTTTGTAAGGTAGTCATAAAATTCAGCAATCGTTTTGAATTCGGAAACAAATGTTTTCACCCCATCAACATATAATTCTCTGTTTTTCATTTCTGTTTCTCCTTTCAAGGAAATTGTTGTTTTGTTGTTCTGTTCTGTTGTTTTGTTTTGTTGTTGTATTTATATTTGGAATTTAATTATATCACATATGAAAACAAAAGTAAATAGCTCATTCTGTAAGTAATTTGATCATTTAGGTCATTTTTCAGGTAGTAATTTGTCTTTTTCCCCGATAAATCCAAACATACATATAGCAGCTGAATCAGCTGCATCATTATCAAACATATACTTACGGCCATTCTTAGTAAAGGTATTTTTAGTCTTTCTTGAATCACTAACATCAATCAGGATTTCTTTTCTAAATCCTTTTCTGCACAACCACCTTACAGTAGGCCATTTTTCATCCGGAACACCATAAGAATTTAATTCACCTTTACTAGTGCCTATTATTTGTGATTTCCAACATCTAGTATCTACTGAATACACTGGAATATTAAACCCTTGCATAACATCTACTATTAAAGCATTTAATGCACCAATTGATTTTATGTAGTCTATGTTTAAGAATCCTTTTGACCTTAATCTAATCCTTTCTATTATACATATTGTATTATTATATAATATATTATATTTATTATTTATGTTGTTTATTAACCTAGATAGTATTCCCTTAAGGGTATTCCTCTTTTCTGTATTGGAATTATACTTAGATAAATCAACAGATTTTATTAAAACAAGATTTCCATTTATACCTACACTGATACCAGTTCTTTTGTATGACTGATCAATACCTATAACTATTTTTCTCGCTTTTATCCCTTTGCATGGTTTTTCATCACAGTCAAGGCAATCCATGTATATAGCTTTTCCATAAATGGGACAATTCTTACTCAAAACTCATATCCTTCCGATATACAAAACTCATAATAACTATACGGAACATATTTCTTAACACTTGGTCTATAAATAATCTGGTGATCATGCACTAGGCATTTTATATATCTGTTTTTCATTTCCCTTAAAAATGCAACATTAACTTTTGTTTTGATAAAATTATTAAACCTTGACCAGTTCTTATTTGCAATCCTAGCAAGTTCTTCCTGTGATAATGGTTCGACACAATTGTCTTCAAACAGATTATATAAATCCGGAGAGCAGTAATAGTAATAATGCAAATTAGGAATTTCACCAACATACTTTGTTTTATATACAGAAATCTTTTTGGTTCCTGACCAATGGGTTATCTCGTAATTATCCAGCTTACACATATAACAAATAGGTTTGTCTAAAGCATCTGTTGACATACCACCATTCTTTAAGCTTTGTCCCCAGTCATTTCTTAATATACACCAGATTCTACTCCTCAGCTTATATCTGTTTGCATGTTCCATTAGATCAGCATGTTCCTTTGGATGTTTACAATTTCTGTCACCACAAATTATACACCACTCTCCTTGATGCTTTTTATAATTTGGCCTTATATGGGCCTTCAATTTCTGTTCCATAATTCCCCCGATAAACACAAATATCATACAAGGCCTCTGTAAGCCTCTGTATTGGATTCTGACATTTAATTGACGGAATATACATAAACATCAATCAAACGCAATACAGAGCCTCACAGAGGCCTTTAAATGGATTTTAAATTATATCCGGACACCACCGCCATTGATATTCCAACAGGCATTTTTCAATGCACAGGATTTGCAGCGTTTACAATCACTTGATTTGGCATCAGGTGGCCTTTTGATCATTTTACCTTCAAACATTGCTTTCTTATATCGGAACTTTATTTCTTCTGCTCTGTCAATAAATGGAGCAACTATATCTGGGTCAAAATCATAAACCTCAATTTTAAAGTCTTGTGTGTTTTTGTCTTCTGATAAAACAAATCCTTTTTCAATTCCGGTTAAATACATATACCATTGGCATTGTTTCCAAGCTGAGGGGTGTTTTGTCATTTTCTGGAATTGATAGGTGTTTACTGATTTGACTTCACCAATCATTTTACCAGAGTAAAATTCCGGAATACAACATATAATATCGGGAGTAAAACTTATTCTGTACTTTTTATTAAATTGAGTAACATCCAAGTCATTAGCAGATGAATAACCAGCCCTTATAAATAACCTCTGCCATTTTTCATGAATAGCATTACCCTGTTCAAAGATTCTCTTTAACCCAACATTAACCTGTTCACCTTGTAATTGCCTATACATTAAACTCAGGACCTGTTGTCTTATACAGAAATCCTTATCCCCAACAATCAGGCTTGAAGCATGTAAACCAATCCTTTCTTGTGTTTCCTGCCCTCTGGTCATAACGGACCTTATAAATTTAGCTTCTTCTTCAACATTCTTATCCAGATAGAAAGTGTTGTTCAAAATCTTCTCAAGCTTTTGTGCATCACTTGATTGAATCTTAGTACCATTTGACCTTGCATTCTTTTTTATATCATTAACTATTCCCATATCACTCCAACATCCATTTCTCTAATCTTTTTGGAGGATTAACCTCATTACTCCAAATATACTGGCTTAACAATCCGGAATAAGCCCTTGCCTCATTATCCATGTACCAGTCTTTGAAATCAATATAAGGGATTTCCATCTTCTTAAAAAATTTATTTGTATGCTTATCCATTAAAAATAAATTTATAAATCCAAGGGAACTAAGGCAAATGAATTTTACAGCCCAATCATTCAAATAATCAAATTGAATTAAATAATTATATGCATCCTCATAGCTACAGGTCAGTTTTTGTAAATAATCCAAATCAAGCCAACCGGAAACAATATCTTTACAAATCAAAATCACTTTTTCTTTTTGATGGACCAACATTTTATCATCCAACAAAACTTCTTTTTCAAGAATTGTTTCTGGTGATGGAAATTCATGCCAGATCAGTTTCCCCGATTCCTTAAATGCCTGAACATGTTTAACACCACAGCTTTTTGCAATTGAATCAACAGCCATTCTTGACCGATAAACAGAAAACAATGATTTGATACAGGAATAAATGATTGATTCAAAAAGCGGAACTTTAACAATCCTTAATCCCTTATTTCTGTTTGCTGCAATTTTCACCTCATCATCTAAGTTTTTCAAAACCCAATTCATTCTGGAATAATCCCTTTTAATATCAAAGTAATCAAACCACTTAGAAAAGAATTCATCCTCGGAACAATCAAATAAAAATCTGCTATTTGTGTTTTCTGTTACCTTAACAACATCATTTCCAGATTGTACCAAATATTTCCCATCAGTTATCTTAATCCACCTAACACACTGATTTGAATTATAAATATCATCCAAATGCAAAAAAGGAATTCTCACATAAAACATTTGCTTTCTCCACTATCAAATCAAAATAGTACCTGCCGGACAAACCACCCAATTAATTCCAGCATTACAAATCATTCTCTTGCATATTGGGCATGGTTCACAATATGGAACATCAATGTATTTATCATCAATACATTCCTCGCAAACCAAATACATTGTTGAATTAATCATATCTTTTCTAGCAGCTGATAACATAGCATTTTGTTCTGCATGAACACTATAGCAATCAGAATAATCCCCAGAATTATGAGGCTTCATCATTCTATTACAGGTTCCTCTATCACAGCAATTTTCCTGCCCTCTAGGATTTCCATTATAACCTGTTGAAATCACCTCCCCATTTTTAACAATCACACAACCATAATGTCTTTTTAAACAGGTGCTTCTTTTTGATACAGCCCTTGCAATTCCAAGATAATACTCGTCTTTGGATATTCTAGCCATAAGGGTTTACCTCTTTTTATTTTTCTTTTTATAAGCATCATTCAATCTTTTATTCAAGACCTTAATTTCCATTGGATTTTTACAGTGCCTAATCTGTTTCTTAAGTGCTGGAATATCATCTGGCACATCAGCAGCCATTTCTTCAATATCTTTAAAGGCATTCTCAATATATTTTAATGATTCCGACAACGTAGCACACAACTGCTCAAATGCTTCTATAATTTGGGAAATACTCGATGCAGAAACTGCCGCTATATATTTAACTGATTCTATTGTTTTATCATCCAAGATATCATTAAAATTATTCAAAGGAATCCTCCTCGTATCTTTTAAAACTTTCCTCCCTTTGAATTGCACACAAAGCACAAGAGATAAGTCCAAAGCATCCACCAATAAACAGACCAAGTAAAAAAGCTACAAACATTTCCAGTAAACCAAAATTCATAACCAAGCCTTTCTATTTAAAAATAATGCAATTCCAATAAAAACAATTCCAACAAAGCAAATTATGATCGGCAAGAATAACTTTTCAGAATCCAGCATACAGCCACCAACAAATGTGATCATTGCACCGATTAATGCAAAAACATAACCAATCACAACTTTAAATTTATTCTTCATATCCATCATCCCAATCTTTAGAAATTCTTCTGCCATACTGTTCCGCTCTTTGTTTCATGATTTCCGCCCGTATAGGTTTAACATCATCAAATGAAACAAAACCCCTATCAAAGAAACAAGGTATCTCGCATTCTCCCATTGGATTGCTAACTTTTGATTTTATCACTTTACATTTCATGATAAAACCAATCTTTTCATTTGTTGCACTATTCTTAGGATTTTTATTTGGTATTTCTATCCAAGCTCTTCTGGCAACTTGAATCCGGATTGATGCAGAATGTTTTAATTTATGCCCGCCGGGAGTATCCGTCTTTTCCCCGAACAACATGGCATTCATCTTGTCCCTAACCTGATTAACAAATATCAATGTTGTACCAGTGTTCTCAATTATCTCTTCAATCACTGGAAGATATTTATTCATCAGCCTAGCAGTTCCGCCAATCCTTTGCTCTTCGATTGAATCCCTATCAGCAGATTTTAAAACCTTCTCAGCATCCTCCTTTGGCACCAGACTAGGGACACTATCAATTCCAATTAATGGGATTCCCGCTCTTGAAAATTTGATTGTCTTGTTAAATGCATCCTCCCCATATCTTGCCCGATATATCAACAGCTGCTTTGGTTTATTTCCAAATACCTTAGCTCTATCAGAATCAAAAGTCCCTTCAATTGGAATATCCAAACACAAACTATGTAAACTAAACAGATGATACAGCAAGGTTGTTTTTCCAGAACCTTCAGGGCCGTAAATTTCAATAACCCTACCTTCGGGCATTCCACCACCAATAATATCATCTAAATCTTCGATTCCGGTTGACCACCTTTTTATATTCAAGTTTGCATTCTTTGAACCAATTGAATAAATGCTGCCTTGACCTTCCTTTTTATTGATCATATTGCACAGCTTTATTATTTCTTGTTTATTTGTTTTTGCCATAAACATGTTCTCCAGATAAACCTAACCAAGCAGCTGAAAATGTTTTGCAAGTTCAGCTGCTTGGTTATTCAAAACAACATCAATTAATTATCCATCAAATCCATCCGGAAACAATGCCTTTTCAACCTCATTTGTATCCAAGGCACCAGCTGATAAAGCCGCCATGATAAGAAATTCTTTTTTGCGAGCAGGATTCATATTTTCATGTCCCTTAACATAACTTGCAATCATCATAGCATTAAGGCTATCAGACATTGTACCGAGGCAGGCAGTAACAAACGATGCAAAATCTTCTTCCGGAATATCCTTGACCAAATCCTCAATCTTTTTCTCAAACCTTTCAAACTCCAAATGTTTCTGCTTATCCAGCTCCTCAAGCTTTTTCCGGAAATCATCCTCTGCCTTGATAGCATTCTTCCGAATGTTACTTAACAGTATAACCTTTGTGTGCAAATCCATAGCAACTTTCTCCTTTCAGAATTCAAACTTAAAATTTTGTTGGTTGATTTTTAATTATCCAGAACAACCTTTAAAACAAACTGGAATACTTCAAATTATGCAATTGCAAATTCAGGACCAACCCAAGCGGAAATTCTTGTCTTATGAATGTCCTTGTGATCATTCCGGTAATTCTCACCCATCTTGTAAATATTCAGGGTGGAAACACAACCACGCCCAAGGGAGTGTAGTTTCTTAATAAATGCCTTTATTTCCTTGCAGGTTGTCATTGTATCATCAATTTGGATTTTGCCTTCCTCATCTGTCTTCAATGCAAAATAAACAACATATCCATTACCGGATTCCTTTGTAGCCCTTGCAGTGTTCTTCTGTTTGGATTTGTTTGTCTTCTTTGCCTTTTTGGTTTTCTTCTTCGGAGCTTCCACAATTTCAACAGATGCATACTTGTTCTTTCCAGATGCATCATAAATGTTTCTAACATTTTTGTTCTGTTTGGAAACATAAACCTTTGTTCCAAACTCCAAGGAAGCAAGTGCATCTGTGAGCTCCTGCTCGGTCATTGTAGCCTTAATTATTTTGTTGATGATTTCCTTTCTGGTCATGATTTTTCTCCTTTTCAAAAGTGATTTAATTGATGTTTTATTGTTTTGTTTAATTTA
>CALCBO010000048.1 GCA_937897245.1 uncultured Caryophanales bacterium
TGTCTTAGGATCTTTAGAAGATGTTATTGATTATATTGAAGGGAAATAGATATGAAGATATTAATTAAAAATGGGACATTAATTATAGATGGTAAAAAAAGAATTGATAATGGAGCTGTACTTGTAGAAGATACTAAAATTATTGGTATATATAAAAATTATAAAGGAGTAAAGGCGGATAAAGTCATAGATGCAAAAGAGAATTACATTATTCCTGGATTAATTGAAACTCATACTCATGGAATCATGGGATATGATTTTAATACTTGTAAATTAGAAGATTTACAAGTTATTAGTGATGCATGTATTGATGAAGGTGTTACTTGTTTTATGGCGAGTTTAGTGTGTGAGAGTCATGAACGGATGTTAGCGTTAATGGACATGTATGAAGCTAGTGATATAGCTAATATGTTAGGTGTACATATTGAAGGACCTTTCTTAAATACTAATAATAAAGGAGTTATGAAGGTTGAGTGTCTACAACAACCTAGCATTAACAAATTTGATGATTATTTAAAACATTGTTCTAAGATTAAGTCTATGACTATTGCACCTGAATTAGAAGGAGCATTAGATTTAATTACTTATGGTAATAATCAAGGAATAGTTATAAATGTGGGTCATAGTAGTGCTACTGCTAGTCAGGTTATAGAAGCTCAACAATATGGTGCAAAAGGGATAACTCATTTATATAATGCTATGGGTCAACATCTACATCGTGATCCAGGTGTAGTTACTGGTGCATTTATTTCTGATTTAATGTGTGAAATGATCGTAGATGGTTTTCATATTCATGAAGATGTTGTACGCGCTACTTATAAAGCTATTGGTAAGGAAAGATTGATATTAATATGTGATGCTAATCCTTGTAAAGGATTGCCTGATGGTACTTATTTATTTTCAGGTAAAGAAGTAGAAATTATTGATGGTAAAGCGAGAGTTAAAGAAACAGGTAGAATTGCAGGAAGTACCGTGAAATTAAATGAAGCTTGTTATAATATGATGAAATATTGTGGATGTAGTATTGATGATGCTGTATTAATGGCTTCATATAATCCTGCTAAACAATATGGTTTAAATAAAGGGAAATTAGCGGTTGGTTATGATGGTGATGTAGTAGTAGTTAATGATAAATTCAATGTATTAGCAGTAGTGAATCAAGGTGAAATAAAAAAGGACTTGTTATGCTTTTAGCTATTTGTACGGTTATATTGATTATTCATTTTATAAGTACATTTTTTATAAAAGAAACAAAAAGATAAATATTATTGAGTAATTATATAGGAAAAAATATGAAATATTATGGGCTAATTTAAATGCATTATATTATGATTAATTGTTAGAAATATAATTGAAGACTTATGAATTATATTTATTTAAATTTACAATAGTATATTTTGAAGATTTAAATAAGAAGCTAATTATGAAAAAAATATATATTTTTATAATGATGATATTGTTGATATTTGGTTGTGGTAATCTCTATATCAAATTAACGAGTTCTGATGCATTTTATTATAAAACAGTTTCATCATTTATTAATGAAAATGGAAAAGATTCTTTTTATGATTTTTACCTTCCTCAATCGTATTTAGATGGAAAAATAAAATAAAGATAAGTGATTACAACAAAATAAGAATATTTCATCAAAAAGATCCACAAAACTACTATTCATTTCAAATAGAGTCAAAGGATAATATAAGATTTGAATTTGTTGTTGATCGTCTGATGGAAGATGATTATGAGCTTGATAAATATGAGTTAGATAGTCAAAATATATATGTCAATATGTCTGATCGAACAAATTTAAAATTAATTGATAAGCAAGAAAATATACTTATACAGTTGAAAATCATATCAGATAATCAAGCATTGAACTATTTAGAAGTAGGTAAAAATATATTAATTGATGCAAGAAAATTAAACTAAATTGATAAATTAATAGAAATATCATTTGAAAGATAGGCAAAATTTTTTGTCTATTTTTATTAGGAGGTGTATATATGAATGTAATGATTATAGATGATGATTTAAAATTTGGAAATCTGTTAAAAGATAAACTATCAGATATATTTAATAATGTTAATATAAGAGTATTTGATGAATATCTAGAAGGTATTATAAATGGAACTGAAGATATATTATTTCTTGATGTCATGTTAGGGGATAAAGAAAGTTTTGCAATAGGAGAAAGATTATCATTTTTATATCCTCATTTAGTATTAGTATATATTTCAAGTCATGATTGTTTTGTATATGAAAGTTATTGCCAAAGAACGTTTTTCTTCATAAGAAAGAGTAGGCTTGATAAAGATTTAGAAAATTTTTATGAAAAATATAGAAGAATTATAAGTGGTAATGAAATAGAAATTACATATTCAAATACAGATATAAAACTAAAGCATAATGATATTGTATATGTAGAATCAAGAAGAAATAAAGTATTAATTTATACTCATTATCAAGATTATGAGATGTATATATCCTTAATTCAGTTTGAACGACTATTGAACGCAAAAGAATTCTATAGATTCAATTCTCATTTGCTCATAAATCTTAATCATATAAGAAAAGTAGAAAAAAAATATTTTGAATTAAGCAACGGGAAAAGAGTAGAATATACAAGAGATAGTAAGAAAAAATTTATTATGGTATACGCTAAGTATAGGAGTGGTGATCTATGATTGAATTAGTAGTTAATATCATAGAAGGATTTATGTTAGCTTCTTTTTTAGTATCAGTAATGGATATAAAGAAAAAGAAGTCGTTATATTTTATATCTTTATTCATATCTTCTACTTTTATTATAACTTTATCTAATTATATAAGTATTTATGATTTGTTTCTGACTTCTATTATTATTTTCGTTAATGTATTGATATCTTATATTTTTGTAGAAAATGATATTAGAGAGATATTTTTATATGTGTGTACCGAAACATTAGTGAGTGCATTATCTAATGTGTTTGCTGTCATTATATTTGAAAATCGAATGGCTTTAATAATCTCAAGTAAAAGTTTTTATGTGATTATGGCTTTGTTTATAATTTATTTACTACGTAAAAGAAAGATTGTTTATAATACTAAAATCTATATGTTTTTATCTTTAATAATGATTATGTTGCAGTTTATTATTTCTAATTTTATTCAGCTATATTTATTTTTCTTAAACGACTATCAAGAATTAAAACTTACTCTTATATTTTTAATATTAATCATTTTGTTAGTATTATTCATGCTCATATATATATCTGATTTATATCAAACAAAACAAGAATATGAAAAATTAAAATATATAAAAGAAAGTGATGAAATCATTAAAAACTTATATAATGAGGTTAAAATAGCCAAACATGATATGAAACATGTATATGAAATGTTGGGATATTATATTAGTAATCATGAATATACTAAATTATCTAAGTTTATAGATGATAAACAAGAAAACATAAATAAAGTTCCTGTTTTAATCCAAACAGATAATGAAATTGTTAATATGATTTTGAATAATAAAATAATGAAAGCTTATTCTCATAATCTAAATGTAGAATTTGAAGTTTTTTTAAAAAAAGAAATATTTATCAGTGATTGTGATATTAATGATTTGTTATCTAATGCATTAGATAATGCGATAGATTATAATATTGAAAATGGAAATATTCAAATAAAGATTATACAAGAAGAAGCATATATATATATTTCTATTAAGAATTCTACTGAGAACAAAGAGATGCTGACAAAAAAGAATATAACAGATCATGGTTTTGGAATAAAGAGTATAAAAAGAATTTGTAATAAATATAATGGTGTGATGGAAACATCGTTAAAAAATAATGAATTTACTTTACAAATAACACTATTGGCATAGCTGATAGTGTTATTTATATACGTTTTATCCTCGATTATAACGAATCGTCCTCTATCTGTTGATAAAGTAACTTTCATAAGTAAAATGAAATGAGGAGGTGAGATAATTGATACAAGCTATGGCAGATAAAATAACAAGATATATGAATGAATTGGGAGTGTTGGAAGAATCTATAGAAATCCATCGATACGGTGTTGAAACCATATTATCTACAGTTATTAGCCTTACATTTATATTTGCATTATCGTTGATATCGGGTAGATTGATAGAAGGATTGATATATTCGCTAGGTTTTTATTATATGAGAAAATTTAGTGGTGGATATCATTGTGATACTCATTTGTACTGTATTGGTTCATATGTGATGATTTTTATAGTATATCTTTTGACTTATTCTGTTTACGAAAAGATGAATAATTATATAGCATTATTTTCTGTATTAGTGTTTATCATATATGTTCCAGTGCATAATAGGAAATTAAATCAAAAGGAACATGAATTATATAAAGCAATATCTATGATGAATCTTTTTATATATATTGTTCTATCAAGTATTGGTAGTTACAGATCAATATTCAGTTATCTCTTGTTAGTTATATCGATATTAATTATAGCTGGTATCAGAAAGTATGAAGTATAAGGTGTTTAAATTATTATCTCTATTCTCTATGGTGATAGCTGCAGGAGCTGTTAGTGGAGCTTCTAGATTTGGAATTTGCCAAGAAAGTGGAGAAGATGAATTAAGAAAATTTAAAAAATTTTAAGGAGGGAAAATGTGTATGTTAACAGGAATTAAGAAATCGTTTATTGTATTTTTAGTAGTACTTGTAGCTTTAATTACCCCTGTTTATGCTGCTTCTTGCACAAGTTGTGCTTTTACAGGCTCTAAAAGTATGACTGTACCTGAAGGAAGGAGTGCAGGGTGGACAGCTAAACATGGATGTGCATCTAAGATTAAGATTGCTTGCACTTTAAAAAACGGAACGATGTATACTTCAGGTGGAAATGTTGACACATCAAGTTTCAATAGAAACTATAATGGCACTGTTGTTGTGGGTAGTATCACAGGGAAAACAAATGGTAGATATTATAGTATTACTTCAAATAAATGTAATCCTTGTTCTCATGGATGTACCGATTGTACTGATTGATACAAAGTTAAGGGATATCCCTTAACTTTTTTTAAGGGGGTGATTGGAATGGAACTCATTAATGTTATAAAAAAATATGATGATAATCTTATTTTTGATAATTTATCATTCAAATTTAATGAAGTAGGATTTTATGGGATTATAGGGCCTAGTGGATGTGGAAAATCGACTTTATTAAATATAATAAGTGGGAAAGATAATAATTATGAAGGAAATATTATAGGAGAGAATAAGAATATTTCTTTTGTATATCAAGATTTTCATTTAATAGATTATTATACAGTTTTTGAGAATTTAATGATTTCTATGGATACAGTTAATCTATGTTCAGAAGAAAAAGAGAAAATGATTCATGATATGTTAAAGCAATATCATTTACAAAATTATGCTAATAAAAAAGTTCGTTATTTATCAGGTGGGGAAAAGCAACGTATTGTGATTATAAGAGCTTTATTAAATAATGCTGAAATTTTGCTTTGTGATGAACCAACTTCGTTTTTAGATAAGAAAAATAGTATTAATGTGTTTGAAATGTTAAAAGAAGTAAGTAGACAATGTTTAGTTATTGTTGTATCTCATAATGTTAAACTTATGAGTATGTATGCTGATGTGGTTTTAAAGATTGAAAATAATACTCTAATGACTCATTTATCAAATAACATAATCCATAAACAAAGAAATAATCATTCTTTCAATCATGTAAAAGTATCTTTGAAGAGAATATTATATAATATAGTTATAAGTTATAAGAGAATTTATTATGTTTTTTTATTAAAAGAATTTTGTTTGATTTTTTTAATCAACAAATCTTCATCAACGACTACTATATCTTCCTTTGGTGTTGTTTCCATCACCTTCTCTGCTTCCGATACCTCTTCATTCCGTTTTTCCATCAATCGTTCAATCCGAGCCCACTCCATATATTCAAGATAATGCTTATGCACTACCTTGGGAATTCCCTGCTCTTTAAGCAATCCATCTTTGATCCAAATTGAACGATCACAGATTTTTTCAATTTGATCAAAAGAATGTGAAACAATGATAATCGTAGTTCCATGACTCTTAATGTCTTTTAACCTGTCAAAGCATTTTTTTTGAAAACTAATATCTCCTACTGCCAAAATCTCATCTATCAACAGAATGTCCGCATCTACATTGATCGCAACTGAAAATGCTAGGCGCATATACATTCCCGAAGAGTATGTTCTGACAGGATTGTCAATATAATCTTCTAATTCTGAAAATTCAATGATATCATTTATTCTTCTATCTATTTCCTTGTGATTAAGTCCAAATACAGCAGCATTCATGTAAATATTTTCTTTTCCACTCATGTCGGGATGAAATCCCGCTCCAAGTTCAAGCAAACTTGATACTCTTCCCTGCATTTGAATTGTTCCCGCATTTGGATAAATAATTTTGCTAAGCAGCTTTAATGTAGTACTTTTCCCACAACCATTTTTCCCTATTAAACCAATTGCCTCTCCTTTTTTTACATCAAAACTGATATCATTCAGCACTTGTCTTTTTTCATATTTACTGCGTCCTCTGGAAAGTACTTTCTCTTTTAAAGTAATACCACGATCATAATAAACCTTAAAATCTTTTTTTACGCTTCTTACTTCAATCGCATTTTGAATATTTTCCATCTTTAAAGTTCCTCTACAAAATTTTTTTGCAATTTTTGAAAAATAAAAATTCCACCTATAAAAGTTATCACACCGAAAACAACCGCATATATCAGTGTTCCCATTTCCGGTACCTGTTTATAGTACAGAACATCCCGATATGATATAATAACTGATGTCATTGGATTCAAATACAAAATCCTCTGTAAATTCTCACTCAACTGATTGATTGGATAAAGAATCGGTGTCATATACATCCATGCCATTGTTACAATATTCAAAATATATTCCAAATCTCTAAAATACACTGTCAATGCCGAAAAAAGCAGGGCTACACCAATCCCCATTAAAAATTCGATCAGCATAATAACTGGCAAGTACCATAAAATTCTGATACTTATGCCTATTTCACTAATAAATAATGCTATAAATACAATAATGAAGCATAACAGCATATTAATAAAATAACTGATTGCCGATGATACTGGTAGAACCATTCTGGGAAAATAAATCTTTGCTACCAAATTTTTCTGCTGCACAATTGCTACTGCTCCGCCTGCTATACAATTACTAAAAAAAAGCCATGGAATCAATGCTACAAATAGGAAAATAT
>CALCBO010000049.1 GCA_937897245.1 uncultured Caryophanales bacterium
ATATTCTAATAAAAACTGTTTAAGATTATTGTTTTAGAGATGTAATCAAGATTTTTTTTATAAAAAGTTCTTACTTATATACGTGATAAAATGTAAAAATTCTTTTTTTAAAGAAAAAAATTGTGTAATCATAGATTACACAATTAGATTTTATAATAAATGAACACCTTTTTCTTCACATACTTTCATGGTTTCTTCATCCCATAATGAAGCTTGTACTTCACCAATATGAACTTTTCTTAAGAAGAACATGCATAAACGGCTTTGACCAATACCGCCACCAATACTTAATGGTAATATATTATTAATGATATTTTGATGATATGGAAGTTCAATTCTTTCATTAGCATTAGCTTTATCTAATTGTTCTAATAAAGCATCTCTGTCAACTCTAATTCCCATACTAGAGATTTCTAAAGCATCATCTAATTGAGTATTATAGACTAAGATATCACCATTTAAACCCCAATCATCATAGTCGGGAGAACGACCATCGTGCTTAACGCCAGATTTTAATAAATCACCAATCTGCATAATACAAACAGCTTTTTTAGCTCTTACAATTTCTCTTTCTCTTTGTTTTGGTGTTAAAGCTGGATATAAATCTTCTAATTCTTGTGATGTAATAAACGTAATTTCCTCTGGTAAGATAGATTCACCTAATTGAGGATAATGTCTAATCATTAAGAACTCTACATCTAATAAAGCTGTATATATTTTTTTAACAGTTTCTTTAAAGAATTCTAAAGTTCTATCTTGTTTATCAATAACCATTTCCCAATCCCATTGATCAACATACATAGAATGAATATTATCTAATTCTTCATCTTTTCTGATTGCATTCATATCTGTATACAATCCAGTATGTTTTTCGAAATGATATCTATATAAGGCATCTCTTTTCCATTTTGCTAATGAATGGATAATTTCTATTTCATCATTATTATTTAATTCTGCACTTGTAAAAGATACAGGTTTTTCTGTTCCATTTAAATTATCATTAAGTCCAGTATTCTTTAATAAGAATAATGGAGCTGAAACTCTTGTTAATCTTAATTGTTCTGCTAATCTTCTTTCAAAAGTATCTTTAATTAATTTAATTGCAACTTCTGTATCAATAAGATTAACATGTGAAGTATAACCTTCTGGTATAACTAAGTGACTCATTTTAATCCCCCTCTATTAATGTATTTATTTTAGACTAGAAAAGACCGAGAGTAAAGAAAATGATAATAAAATGTCATCATGATAATTTAAGCCTTTAATTTATGAAAATCATTAATTTCTAAAGAATAAATAGAAATTATCGATAATATTTATATAAATAATTGACCAAACTCAAAGAAATTAGTATAATGTACAAAAACTGATAGGGGGAAGTTACAATGAAAGAAAAAACTTATGTTAGTACTAGAGGAAATCAAAAACCGTTGAATTTCTACCAAGCTATTTTACAAGGAATTGGTAGTGATGGTGGTTTATTAGTACCTGAAGATGGATTTGAAAAGAAAGATTTAAATAAATTATTGAAATTATCTTATGTTGATTTAGCTGCAGAAATTATTTCATCATTTACACCTAATGATGCTTATGATGATATTCATAAAGCATGTCAGGCTGCATATGGGGATGGATTATTTCCTGAATGTGTAGTACCTGTAGAGAATGCTGGGGATGTTTATATTGCAGAATTATTCCAAGGCGCTACTGCTGCATTTAAAGACATGGCTTTATCTATGCTACCACATTTAATGACTTTATCTTTAAAGAAAATGAAAGAAGATAGAGAAGTAATGATTTTAGCTGCTACATCTGGTGATACTGGTAAAGCTGCATTAGAAGGATTTAAAGATGTAGAAGGAACTTGTATTAAAGTTTTTTATCCAATTGACGGGGTTTCACCAATTCAAAAACAACAGATGATTACACAAACTGGTAAGAATGTAGAAGTTATTGGTATTAGAGGTAATTTTGATGATGCACAGACTGCAGTAAAAAAAGCATTTAATTCTCAAGAATTAAAGAAATTATGTGATGAACATAATGTTTTCCTTTCATCTGCTAACTCTATAAATATAGGAAGATTAATTCCACAGATTGTTTATTATTTCTATTCTTATTTTACTTTAGTTAATAAAGGAGATATTACATTAGGAGAAGAAGTTAATTTTACTATTCCAAGTGGTAACTTTGGTAATGCTTTAGCAGGATATATCGCAAAAGAGATGGGATTACCAATTAAAACATTTATTGCTGCAAGCAATAAAAATAACATCCTAACAGATTTCTTTACTACAGGAAGATATGATGCTAATAGAGAATTCTATAAGACGAATGCTCCTGCAATGGATATTTTGGTGTCTAGTAACTTAGAAAGACTTGTTTATTTATTTACAGGTAAAGATGGAAATAAAGTTAAAGAATATATGGATAAGTTAAATGAAACTGGTGTATATGAAGTTGAAGAAGAAGTATTAGCTGAAATACAAAAATTATTCAAAGCTGGATGGTTAAGTGAAGATCAAATTATTGAAACAGTTAGTAAATGTTATAAAGAAACTGGATATTTATTAGATACTCATACAGCGATAGGATATGGTGTATATAAACAATATCAAAAAGATACTCATGATTCTACAAAGACAATTATCTTATCTACTGCTTCACCATATAAGTTCCCTGAATCTGTATATAAAGCAATTACTGGTCAAGAATTAGGTGAATATGAAGCAATTGATGCTTTAAATGAAGAAACAAATGTACCTGTACCTAAACCATTAGTAGGTATTAAAGATAGAAAAATCTTACATACATTGGTTATTGATAAAGAAAATATTATTGATTGTATTAGTGAACGTGTGAAAGGATACTAATTATGAAAGTTAAAGTAAAAGTCCCAGCAACAAGTGCTAACTTAGGACCTGGTTTTGACGTGGCGGGGTTAGCTGTCACATTATATAATACCTTCACATTTGAATTGATTGATGAAGGTTTAGAAATTACTGGATGTCCTAAACAGTTCTGTAATACTAATAATATGACATATCAAGCCTTTGTAGAAGGGGCTAAACAATGTGGTTTAGAATTTAACGGATTAAGAATTGAATGTAGTGGTGATGTTCCTTATACAAGAGGACTAGGAAGTTCTTCTACATGTATTGTAGCAGGAATTGTAGGAGCGTTTGCATTTAAAGATAGACCTGAGGATAGACAGGAAATTTTAGAACTAGCAACAAAAATTGAAGGTCATCCTGATAACGTTGCACCTGCAATTTTTGGGGGATTAACAGTATCAGTTATGGAAACTGAAAAAGTAACAACTTTAAATATTCCAGTTAAGCATGATTATCGCTTTGTAGCATTTATTCCACCATTTACATTATCGACAGAAAAATCTCGTTCTGTTTTACCACAGATTTTACCAAGAGCTGATGCAATTAAAAACGTCTCGCATCTTGCGTTAATGGTAGCTTCATTAATTAATGGATATGATGAAGGTTTAAAACTTGGTTTTAAAGATCGATTACATCAACCTTATCGTGGAGATTTAATTAAAGGTTTTAATGAAATCATGGAAGAACTAGAAAAAGATGATAGAGTATTAGGAGCTTATTTATCTGGTGCTGGTCCTACAATTATGGCAGTTATTAAAGCTGAAGATACTAAAGGTGTTGTAAGATTAAAAGAAGAACTAGGTGACTTAATTAAAGAATGGCAAGTTGTTAAACTTGAATTAGATATGCGTGGTTATACATGTGATTATGAATAGGGAGAAATCCCTATTTTTTTAAAGAGGGAGGGAAGACGATGAAGAATTATCATACTCATACCAAAAGATGTCAGCATGCTATTGGAAGTGAAGAAGAATATATTTTAGAAGCAATTAAGGGCGGGTATACAGAACTAGGATTTTCAGATCATACTCCTTGGCATTATGATAGCTTGTTTATTCCTTTTATGAGAATGAAAGATACACAATTAGATGATTATGTTTATGTATTAAGAAATCTAAGAGATAAATATAAGGATCAAATATCGATTAAAATAGGATTAGAAGTAGAATACTTTGAAAAATATATACCTTGGTTAAAACAAATGATAGAAGAGAAAGAGATAGATTATATTATTTTAGGTAAT